>JAPHQU010000002.1 GCA_026195275.1 Candidatus Paceibacterota bacterium | reverse complement strand
CAAAAGGGTCGCTATGAGATAATTAGTGGCGAGCTCGCACGACTCGTTGAAGATACGCGGCGCGGACAAGGCCACCTTTTTATATTTAGTGCGCGGCGCGGCCTCTCACCAACGACCGTCTGTTCCGACTGCGGCACAACAGTGACCAGCTCATACTCGGACGCACCAATGGTGCTCCACAAGACAAGCCGTGGCAATATCTTCTTTTGTCACCAGAACGGCGAGGTGCGATCCGCCGCTGAGCGATGTCGCAACTGCGGCGGCTGGAAGCTTGTCGCGCTCGGCGCCGGTGTTCAGCTTGTCGAGGAGCAACTCAAAGAACGCTTCCCTGAGTACACATTCTTTCGCATCGACAGCGACACAACCAGTACATACAAGAAAGCGCTCGCCGTGGCAGAAGAATGGAAGAGCACCCCGGGCAGTGTCCTTATCGGCACCGAGATGGCACTCGCACATGTTGAAGAATCGATTGAACACGTAGCGGTCGCATCAATGGATTCACTTCTGGCTATCCCTGACTTTAAGATTGAGTCAAAAATATTCTCGATCCTGCTCTTACTTCGCTCGCTCGCTGCGCAGACATTCCTACTCCAGACACGAAACCCGGAACAGCAGGTCATCAAAGATGCTGTGGGAGGCAACCTGCTTGAGTTTTACCGGCGCGAGATCAAGGTCCGCGAGCAGCTCGACTACCCACCTTTCTCAATCTTCATCAAACTCACCATCAGTGGAAAGAAGCCAACTGTCGCTCGCGAGATGGAAAAGCTGGAAGAAGCGTTTGGCGACCTCGACTTCCGTGTTTTCTCCGCGTTCACCCCGGCACCATACGGAAAACAGACAAGCCACGCCATTATCAGACTCCCTCGCGACTCTTGGCCAGACCAAAAAGTGGTTGAGCGCTTGCGAGCGCTCCCACCATATGTCGCGGTCGAGGTCGACCCCGAGAGCATGCTCTAGAGCCTCTCATTTGCTATAGTGTCATCATGAAGAAGATAGTTCAGGAAGGCGACCCGGTACTCCGCAAGAAAGCTGAGCCGGTAGATCCAAAAGACATCAATACTGATGCGTTCCGATCGCTCCTTAAGGAAATGCACGAGTCGCTTAAAACAAAAGAACACGGCGTAGCGCTTGCCGCACCGCAGATTGGTGTTTCTAAGCGTGTCTTTGTGGTCTCCCCCACTGTTTTTGAAGAAGACAAACGTGACACGGCGCACCTCGTCTACATTAACCCCGAGATCACAAAACTCTCAAAAAAACGCACTGCTATGGAGGAGGGCTGTCTTTCTGTCGAAGGTCGGTATGGAACCACTAAGCGCGCAGAGAAAGCGACCATACATGCACTCGATGAAGATGGTCAGCCATTCACCGTTGGGGCAAGTGGCTTGCTCGCGCAGATCTTCCAACACGAGACCGACCACCTCAACGGCGTTCTCTATGTTGATCACGCAAGCGAAACGTACGAAATAGAAGAAGACCATTAGTATGAATTTTGTATTTTTTGGAACACCCTACGTAGCCCGCGACACGCTCGCGGCCTTGGTGGAGGCTGGGCACAAACCTTCGCTCGTGGTCACGAACCCGGATGCGCCGCGCGGCAGAAAGCATGAGATAGTGCCGTGCGAGACAAAAGTGTGGGCAGAAGAACACAACATTCCCGTCTTCTCTCCTGAAAAACTCGACGACGACGCTCTTAAAACTATCCGTGGTTACTCGTGCGACCATGCCGTTGTCGTCGCCTACGGCAAGATCCTCCCCGAGGACCTTATTAAAAGCTTCCCGAAAGGAATTATCAATGTCCACTACTCACTCCTGCCGAGATACCGCGGGGCATCCCCTGTTGAAGCAGCACTCCTTAACGGCGATGAGAAAACCGGTGTCACTATTCAAGAGGTGGTGAAAGAGCTTGATGCGGGCGATATCATCGCTGTGGAAGAAACAGATATCAAGCCACAAGAGACAACCATCGAGCTCCGTGCGCGACTCATTGATCTTGGCGCAAAGCTCCTCATCGACACACTCCCCTACTTTGAAGCAGGAAACACTACTCCCACCCCACAAGATGATTCTGCGGCAACCTACGCCCCGAAGATTAAAAAAGAAGAGGGTGAGATATCGCTCAATGCACCAGCACAAGAGAATTGGAATAAGTATCGCGCGTACAAAGAGTGGCCGGGCGTCTTTTTCTTCAAAGATGACAAGCGTGTAAAGGTCACTGACGCATCGCTCGAGGGCGACACATTTACTATCAAACGCGTCATCCCCGAAGGGAAAAAAGAGATGGATTATAGCGACCTAAAATAAATACCCACTTAAGTGGGTATTTATTTTTATTACAAATTTTCTTCGATCCACACTTTGAGGGACTCGATAGAGTCAACATTGGTCACATTCGTTCGATGTAAGAAGATTGAGTCGCGACCACCAAGGTCAACAACGAGCACTCGCTTCTCTGAGTCACGTATAGCCGCATATCGCGCCACTCCGTACTCCATAAGCGCTCCCTCAAGATCTTGATCGTGAAGAAGTATGAATAAATCGGCTTTTTGTGCCGCCTCAAGCATGAGGTCACCTAACATCCCCGAGTTCTTAGGATTCTCTTTGTACGGTTTCTTGACTTCTCCGTTTGCCCCAAGCGCAACCCAGTCGAGTGCGCTTTCAAGACCTTTCTCTCTTAAGAGGTCTTGGAGTCTCGAGACTTCCTCAGCGCGATGACGAGCCCGCGCTGCAATGTAGAAGGTTTGCATCATCTGCTCATGCTACTCTCCTCTTCCGAAACGGAGCATTTTCTTGATCTGGTCACCCCCCTTTCGGAAAAGATCGGTTCGTTTTTTCTTGCTTCGCCTGAGCTGTTTGTTGATCTCGTCCTTCACCTCATCGACTGCGCCATGGAGTGACTTGCTTGTTGATTCAGCGCGAAACATAGTCTTGCCAATCGAGAGGTTCACTTCCACACGATAGATATCACCTGTCTGGTGGTGGTTGGTGGTGCGCCCAACTTCAATGTCACACTTTACACTCTCGTCGTCCTTGCTGATATATTTCTCAAACGTGACGAATTTCTCGTCAATGTACGCAGACACATCAGGAGTCATCTCATAATTAGTTGTTTTGATAGTGCTTTGCATAAAAATTTACTCTATACTGATAATCTTCCGCGGTGAGCGATGCCCTGTAATCATTTTAACCCGATTTGTCGGAATGTTAAATTCCTCGGCAATAATCTCAATAATGCGCTTATTTGCTTGATTCCGCTCTGCCTTTTCTTTGACCGAGATTGTGTATTCGGAGTCCGACTCTTTGAGGATCAACTCCTTCTTAGCATCGGGATGCGCTCGTACTCGGACGTACATCGCTATTCGTTGCTTTCTACCTCAGGGCCGTAGTGCTCCTCAAGGTATTTGTTAATAACATCAGACTCGAGCATCTCCTCACCTCGCTCTGAGTCAACAAGATACGGCACCTGACGGCGCCCAGCACGCGCTTCAAGCTCTTTCGCAAAGTCGTTGTTTACAATATCTTTTTTCTCAACCTCAACACCAAGTGCCTCAACTTTCTCGAGAACCTTTTCGCAGTATGGGCAGCCGGTAAGTACGTAGAGTGTCAACATAGAAATTCGTTACGAGTTATAAGATTAAAAATGCCTACTAACTATACCGCACCGTTTTTTAATTTTCTACTCTCGTGAGTAACGACCCATGAGCTCCGTTTTTCCGAGGATGCGACCTCCTCTGGGGTCCTTGAACATCTCTTTACGAGAGCTTGTGCACAAAGACCATGTTCGTACCGCCTGTCTTGCCAAACGGAATACCGGCAACAATGACGATCTTATCGTCTTTTTTAGCAAGTTTGTTATTCGCCATCCAAACGCTCACTGTCTTAGTCACCTCGCGGATCGACGTAAAACCTTTAATCGGTGCGTGGTAACACCCATACGAGAGTGAGAGCTTCGTACGCGCGCGCTCGTTCGGACTCATGACAATAATCGGCTGAGTTGGTTTGAAACGCGAGACCATACGCGCGGTCGAGCCTGATTCGGTGAGCGCCACGATGGCTTTCGCCTTCACACGGTCAGCTACATCAACCGCTGAGCTTGAGATCGTGTCCACCGTACTCTGGGTACCATCTTCGCGAACCATGATCTCGCGGTGCCACTTAGCGAGTGCTTCAACTCGCCGTGCGATCCTGCTCATGACCAAGACTGCCTCAAGCGGGTACTCGCCGAGCGTGGTCTCTTCTGAGAGCATGATCGCGTCCGTCCCGTCGAAGATCGAGTTTGCGACGTCTGATACCTCGGCGCGAGTCGGTACCGGTGAGTGGATCATCGACTCAAGCATCTGTGTTGCCACAATAACCGGCTTGCCGAGCTCGTTGCATTTCTTCACGATCATCTTCTGAATGACCGGCACATCTTCTGCCGGCACCTCGATTGCAAGATCACCACGCGCAACCATAATCCCGTCCGCAAGTGCAATAATCTCATCAATATTATCTACCGCCTCTTGAGTCTCGATCTTTGCGATGATCGCCGCGTCTGATTTCTCCTTATCAAGGATCTTGCGAAGATCGAGAACATCCTTCGGTTGACGCACAAATGAAAGCGCGACAAAGTCGACCCCTTGTTTAATACCAAATGCGAGGTCCTTCTTATCTTTTGCGGTAAGTGAGCTGATCTTGAGATACGCCCCGGGCACGTTCACTCCACGTCGCCCCTTGGTCTCTCCACCAACAATCACCTTACATTTGATAGAGTCGGCTGTTGTGCCGACAACTTCGAGCTTCTTCTTTCCATCATCAAGTAAAATGGTGCCACCCTTCTTCACTTCCTTCGGAAGCGTTCTGTAGTTCACAAACACTTTTGTCTCGTCGCCAACAACATTCTTCGTTGTGAGTGTAAAGACACTGCCTTTCTTAAGCATAACGCGCTCTTGGTAGAACTCGCCGATACGGATCTTGGGTCCTGCAAGGTCCTGCAGGATAGCCACGGTCTTCCCCAGCTTCTTTGACACCTTCCGTGCCGCGACAATACGCCCAAGATGCTCTTGGTGGTCACCGTGCGAGAAGTTGAGTCGCATCACATCGAGTCCTGCTTTCGTGAGTTTGGTGAGCATCTCTTCGCTCTCAGTTGCCGGACCGATTGTTGCGACGATTTTTGTCTTCTCTTCCTTGATGAATGACATATGAATATTGTCTTTGATTGATTTTAAAATGAATATCCGCGCGAAGTCTGGCTTCACGCGGAACACACAGCATATCGTGAAAACCTATGTATTGCAATATTCTCCTTCTCTTGTAAAATGTTGAAACATTCCACGGTAGCTCAGTTGGTAGAGCAAGCGACTGTTAATCGCTGGGTCACAGGTTCGAGCCCTGTCCGTGGAGCAGAGTAAAAATAACCTTATTTTTTAGAGCTATTCTCAACTAATTTATCAAATAAACATATCAACAGTCCTCTTGATTTATTTTATAAATTATGTAATCATATACGTACTAACAGCACCACTCCTGCTTCGGCAGGAGTGGTTTTGTTTATGATAAAATAAACATATGTTTAAGAAAGAAAAAGTTGCTATTTATATAGATGGTGGAAATACTTACCAAAGACTAAAGGAATCCGAGATGCCAGAAAGAGAAATGAAGTTTGATTACTCATCTTTTGTCGAACATCTTGTTGGTGAACGTAATCTTGTTTCAAAAAGATACTATATCGGCATAGTTAAAAATTTTAACAATACAGAGAAAGGAGAGAAAATGGTTAAAGGGCAACAAAAATTCTTAGCAGGACTGGAGTCCGAAAATTTTGATATTAAAAGAGGTCGAATAATGTACGACAATAACAGCATCAGAGAAAAAGGTGTTGATATTAAATTATCAGTAGATTTAGTTGTAGGTGCAGTTGATAATTTGTATGACACTGCGATAGTAATTAGTTCTGATACAGATTTGATTCCTGCTATAAAATATGTCATCAAAGCAAAAGCTAAGAAAGTGGAGTATATAGGTTTCAGTAAAAATCCATCATTTGGAATGATAAAAGAATCAACTGACAGAAGATTGTTTTCTAAAACTGATTTGCTTAAATTCCAAAAAGATTAACTTGTACACTAAGGCAATAGGTTCGAACGTCGTCTACTAGGCGGAGCCCGATTGTATTTGAGGGTTCAATACGTTGAAAAAGTCCTTGCCCCGCAAGGGCTTTTTCTGGTTCTAACCCCAGCACGTCAGTGGATAGCACATTGAAGGCAGAGCGTACACCCAACAGTGGTTTTGGCATTACAACGCTTAGTTTTTTGTCCTTCAAAAGCAGGTTCGGACTAATACACTCCAGTATCAGTTTTCTGGTCGCCGTGTCTCCATTCTCAAAGCGCTCCTGCGCTGTCTCTGCAAAGGTGAGGTACTGGTTCGCTATGTGCCCCCAGTCAATCTTGCTTTTGTGCATTTTGCCAATCTCTCCGCGAATATCGGTAAGGTCTTTTTCAATCCTTGCCATTGTCTTGCTGAAGTGTGCAGGGGTTATCTCCTGACGGGCACGCATAACTGTTACCTCGTTCAACTGCTGTTCAAGGTCGCTCTCACGGTTCCGCATTACGTTTAGCGTCGCTCCATCCTCAACCGCGTCCTTTTCGGTTACGTGCTTCACTGCGTCCACAGCCCACTCGTGGAAACTCTTGGGGATAGAGACATTCTGAAGGATTTGGTCTATTTGCTTCGTAAGTTCGCCCTGCTCTACGGCACCGCGCTGTGAGCAAATTTTCTTGGTAGCACCAACGCAGATGTAATAGGTACGATCCACAATGTGCGGACTATCCATATCTTGTAGCACCGTCTCGCATTGCGGGCATACGTTCGTGTGTTTGATTGAAAACTTGTGCCGACAGTTCGTACACCGCGCCTGTATCTTTTGCTCGGCGGTAATCATTCGTGCACATTCGCCACACACCATTTTCCCCCTGAATGGGAACGTGTACCGTACCAATCTATTCTTGCCGCCTTGGTTGCCAAGGAAAATACGCACTTTCCTAAACTCCTCCTCGCTAATCATTGCCTTGTGTTTGCCGTGGACGCGCTGGTGTACTCCATTTTCGTCCACCCAATAAAACCAACCAGCGTAGAACTCATTGGCAAACATCGCATAATAGTTATTTTTTGAATATTTCTGTCCCTTGCGATTACGCAATCCTATTCTGTCTCCCTCGCGTTTTATGTCCATTATCGTATAGCGCCCCGTGAGCAACTTACCCCACAGGTTCTTTACCAGTGAAAAATCATCATTCGGCACAATCTCGTCCTCACCCGTGTTGCTTGCGCTTGGGCGGTGCTCATAGCCCGCAGGAAGCACGCCAGCAGGATACCAGCCACGCTCTGCCTTCTTACGCATACCTCGCTTAGTGTCCACGCTCAAATCCTTCACATACTGGTTTGCCATACCAAACTCAACCTGCATAAGGAGCACATTATCGTCTGGACTGAAACCACCGCCGAAGGTCTGAATGTGCTGGATTATTCCTTGTTGAAGCGACCAACTCACCAAACCTCCGTCTATGGGATTGCGGGCAAGGCGGTTGAGTTTCCAACACAAGATTGCATTGGCTTCTCCTGCGTGAATACGCTCCATCATTTTTGTAAACTGGGGACGATTGTTCGGTTTCTTTGCTGAATGGCTTTCGGTGATTACTTCCGCAATCTGAATACCCAACCGCTCTGCCAAACGCTTCATTTCGGAAACCTGATCCTCAATGGAAGCCGCCTGTCTATCCTCGCTTTCCGTGGACTTGCGAGCATAGAGGAAATATTTGAGGTCTGACGGTGGTGTACGCATAAGTTTATTCTATAGGATTTCAAACATTGTATACAGCACGAAAAAGGTTCACGAGATATTCGCCGAGTACTTTTGCCTCCTCGTCAGAGATTTCAACCCCGTATTCTTTACGGTATATCTCTCGGAGTTTCTGGATTTTTTCGTCTGGTATATCCATAAAATCTTTTCCATATCTCCCGCTTTCCCTAAAGACATTAGGGAGTTGGGCACCCTACCCAAAAGGGAGAGGTGGGTATGTACAGTTCAGAGAAGGATCGGAGCAAAAGAGAGATGGACAGTGTTGGGCAAAAGGTCAGCCCGCCGTTCGTCCTCTCTTTTCCAATGTCCCAACTTTCCTCCAACACCTTCCTAGGAGATTTTCAGATTAGGGGGGCGGTTCTCCCGCCCGCGTGATCTGAAAACCTCTCACTATTCCCGTTTGATTGTTTTTTCCGAGGCAGAGGGAAGGTTCTGTCCTCGTCTGAGCTGATTGTTCAGGTCAAAGAAAAACTCTGACCTAGAAGCCAGAGTAGGAGGAAATGTATTTGTGATATAGGACTACAAGTGAGCCCACTTATTTTCCTCGCGGGCACTTTTTGGCAATGATTTTGTTTATGTAATCGTAGTCCAGTTGTGTACCAAACTTCTCGTTCACTTTACTCATTAGCACCTTGGCAGAAAGGTGTTTGTTGTTACAAATGAACAAATCCCTCTCCTGTACGTTCGCTTTTCTTTTTCTCACCTTGCCAATCCGCACATCACTATCACAGTGTTTGTTCTGGAGAGTTTCAATGCTAGTTTTGTTCTTTTTTATAAAATCTATTATGTCGCGACCTGTTGCATAAGGCGAAACAAAAATTGCAAGCGGATAACTGTTAGTCAGATTGTTGAGTACCCGCCGCACGACTGCGTTTTCGTCCACTTCGTATTCCTCATACAAATCTACGTCCATTTCTACTATCTCGTCTGTAAGACCGAGCACATCAACCATTTCAACCAAAGGGGAAACTTTCGTAAAAAAGAAGTCATTGTAAAGTACGTAATCGCGAATATTCGTGAGCCACGCAAGAGAGGCATTGAAACTCTCTGCAAGGTCGTATATTTCTTTTTGGAAATCCGCTTCGTTTCCCTTGGGGAGTGAGTTTATAAACTCAAACTCGTCCTTCAAATCACTTTCAAAACCACCTTCGGGTATTCCATACCTTTCCCGTATTTCTGTTACTCGTGCGAGAAATGACTGATCTGACGCAAGAGAAGTCAGATACAAATACATTTTCTCCTGCGCTTGTAGAAGCGCCTTTTTGTTTTCTCTCTTTTTCATAAAACTTTATTTCGCCCAATCATCAGCGAAAAGTTCCGCCTGTTTGAGCACGGTTTCCGTAGCGATTGCCTGCTTGTCTGGTGGATAGCCGTACTTGGCGAGCGTACGTTTTACCAAGACGCGCAACTTTGCTTTTACGTTCTCGCGTATCGTCCAGTCCACCGTGGCACTCGCCCGTACCCTGTCTACCAGCACTCGCGCAAGATCGCGAAGTGTCTCGTCGTTCATTACATCACGAGCACTTTCGTTGTTTGCCAATGCGTCATAGAACGAGAGTTCATCGTCAGAAAGTCCCAAATCCTCACCGCGTTCATCTGCACCGCGTAATTCTTTCGCAAGCGCAATGAGTTCTTGTATGACTTCGGCGGCAGTGAGGAGGTTGTTCTGATACTTCGTGATGGTCTTACCGAGCATTTCTGAGAACTTCTTTCCTTGTATGAGGTTCTTTCGCAATCGTGAGCGTATTTCGTCATTGAGGAGCCGCTTCATAAGTTCCATTGCGACATTCTGGTGCTTCATTCCCTGCACCTCTGCAAGGAACTCGTCCGAGAGCACGGAAATGTCTGGCTTTGGAATACCCGCGACTTGGAAAATATCCACTACGCCTTCGGTAACCACTGCCTTATCTACAATCTGTCGTATTGCCGTCTCTATATCCTCGCGGCAGTTGGTCGGGTCTGGGTCAAACTTGATCAAGCGGGCTTTGATTGTTTGGAAAAATGCCACTTCGTCGCGTATCGCCAGTGCCTCCTCGTGTGGCACCGCAATGGCAAAGACCTTAGAGAGGGCTGTAACCTCGTGTATAAAGCGCTCTGAAGGGCTCTGGGACTTCTTTTCGCCCTCTGCGGGTACTTTATTGTCTTGCGCCAAGACGTGCTCCTGCGCTTCCAAAATAAGCCCGAGTTTGCCACGAGTATCAAGCGTGAAGTAACGGTGGTAGTCAAAGCCGTGGAACATTTGCTTCACGACTTCGTATTTCTCCAGCATTATCTCCACCGCCTTGTCTTGAGTTACGGTCGGGCTTCCTGTACCACCGCTTCCCGTATACACGGCGAGTGCTTTCTGGAGGTCGGCGGCAAAACCAATGTAGTCCACGATAAGACCTCCTTCCTTATCTCTAAAGACGCGGTTCACGCGGGCAATCGCCTGCATAAGATTGTGTCCGCGCATAAGTTTGTCTATGTACATTGTGTGCAAAGACGGCACATCAAATCCTGTGAGCCACATATCGCACACCACAACTAGTTTGAGGTCGCTTCCCGCGTCTTTGAAACGATCGGCAAGTCGTCGTCGTGCTTCTTTATTCGTGTGGTGTGGCTGAAACTCCTTCGGGTCTGACGAGTTCGCCGTCATTACAACTTTGATTGCACCTTTCTCCAAATCGTCGTTGTACCACTCTGGGCGAAGTGCCACTATCTCGCGGTACAAATCAACGGCAATGCGTCTACTCATCGCCACAATCATTGCCTTGCCCACGTTCACTTCCTGTCGCGCTTCAAAGTGCACCACCAAGTCCTTCGCTATCTCTTTCAGGCGTTCTTGGTTGCCAATGATTGCTTCCAATTGCGCCCACTTCGCCTTCGCTTTTTCCTTTGCGGTGAACTCCAAACCTTCTGCCACTGCTTCCACGTCTGCGTCTATTTCCTCACTTTTTTCCTCTGGCAGGTGTACTTTTGCCAATCTGCTCTCGTAGTAGATAGGAACAGTAGCGCCATCGCGCACTGCGTCTTGAATGTCGTACACATCAAGGTATTCACCAAACACGGCAGGGGTGGAGCGATCAGTGCTTTCAATCGGTGTGCCCGTAAAACCAATGAATGAGGCATTCGGAAGTGCATCGCGCAAATATTTTGCGTTGCCATAGCGGGTAATCGCTTCGTCATCTTTGAATACCGTACGAGCGGCAAATCCGTATTGGCTACGGTGCGCTTCGTCTGCAATCACCACTACGTTTTTGCGGTCGGTCAGTTGATCGTATGTCTCGCCGCCGTCCTCGGGGAAAAACTTTTGGATGGTCGTAAACACAATCCCGCCTCCTGCGGTCTGTAAGAGTTCTTTCAAATGTGCTCGGCTTTCTGCCTGTACTGGCTCTTGGCGCAGAAGCCCGCGGCTCGCCGCAAATGTATCAAACAACTGGTCGTCCAAATCGTTGCGGTCGGTAATCACCACTACCGTCGGGTTATTGAGTGCAAGCACCGCTTTGCCTGTATAAAACACCATAGAGAGGGATTTGCCCGATCCCTGTGTGTGCCACACCACACCAATTTTGCGCTCTCCGTGCTCCTCGGTAGCGCGAAGCGTTGAGTTGATCGCCTTGTTGACCACATAGTACTGGTGGTATGCCGCAACCTTTTTTACACTTTCCACCACTACCAGCCCTGTCTCTTTGTTCTCTTTTTTCACCTTTTCAAACACCGTGAAGTTGCGTATCAAATCCAGAAGCACTGCGGGTTTCAACATTTCCTCAACTACCGTTTCCATTTGCGGGCGTTTATCCTCGCCGTGTTTTTTATCCTCAGGTGCACGCCACACCACAAAGCGCTCCCACGGAGCCGTGAGTGAACCGACACGAGTATCCAAACCGTCAGAGGCAACAAGAATGCCGTTGTAGGTAAAGAGTTGTGGCACTGCGTCTTTGTAGTTTTGGAGTTGCGTGAACGCCTTGTGTACCGTCGCGTTTTCGTCCGCAGGATTTTTGAGTTCAATCACGGCAAGCGGTAGTCCATTTACTAAAAGCACCACGTCTGGACGTTTACTCGTGTGGTCGTACGGAATAATGAACTGATTGGTTACCACCAAGTCGTTATTTTCTGGGTTAGCAAAATCAATCAGGTGCACCACTTCGCCACGTGTGCCACCCTGATCGCCCGCCACCTCCACGCTCACTCCGTCAGTGAGCATTTTCTGGAATGTCTCGTTGCTTTCCACCAAGTGCTGTGGCGAGAGGTTTATTACTTGCCGTATCGCGTCGTCTTGTGCGTCCTTTGGTACTAGCGGGTTGAGCCGCGCCACCGCTTCTGTAAGTCGCGTACGCAAAACAACCTCGCGCATATCGGGGCGCTCTGCTTCTTGTTCCTCTGGAGATAGATACACATAACCCTGCTTTTCCAGCAGTTCTATCACCCACAGTTCTATATCGCTTTCGTATATTTTGGTCATAATCATTTTCCGCGTCGGCGGTCTATTTCTGCCTGAACTGCCAAATCCTCGCCCTTCTGTGCGAGTTCTGCTGTATATTCGTCTAGCCCTGTTTTATATGCAAGGTAATCCGTTTTATACAAAACTTCGCTTGGCAACATAGGCACTCCATTCACTTCCACCTCTGGATTGCTCTCGTCTATTTGCTCGTTGTAGTCCCTGTTCTCCTCATACTTCACCTGCGGATCAAGTTGTTGCTCGCGTACTTCACGCTCTGATTTGAAATATGCCACCTTCTCGCGGTACTCAACTTCGCGCTTGATCACACGCTTATTCATTTGGTGCTCCTCGTGTTTTTTATAAAACCTCTCGGAAACGACAGAGAACCACCAAACTGCCAAATACGCGAGCCCGAACGGTATAACAAATAACGGAAATACCGCCGTCCAGTCGTGAGGATAGATTTGCGTCAGATACTCAACTTTCAACATTCCAGTGTGTTCAAGTATCAGTTTTTCATCAGCAAAAAAGAATGTGTACACAAACTTCCAGTTGGTAATGAGCCACGCACCAAGGAAGTAGAAATACATTGGCGTAAATATTCGCTCCTTTGCAATCTCGGCTATGCTTCTGAATGCGTCGGATACTGTATCGGTGATTTTTTCTACTGTGCTTTCCATATGTTTACGTATTTACGCGAACCTCTCCGCTCATTAGTTTTGGCAGTAGTAAATCCCGAACAGTTCGCAGGTTCTCAATCTGGGCTTCCTTCCGTTCAAAAATATTCCGTAGAGAAGCAGTGATCTTGTCAAACTCTTTCAGGATATTTTCCGTTGGAACTGCAAAAGAAAATGCTCCGAAACCGTCATAGTCAAGTGTTTGCCGCACTGACCCGTTAGCATAGAGTTCAATATGTTTTTTCATTTTTGCCGTCTGGATCAAGAAATCAACAAACGCTCCCGCGCCTTCTTTTGCGCGAAACGCGACATATACAGGACTAACAGCTCCCAAGATAAGTTCTCGCAATCTCCCAATAGAACCGATGTTGATACGTGCTGGATTGTATGCAAAATCTCCTTGGTGGATTTTGATGTATTTTGAAATGCTCTTACTAAAAACCTGTTTAGTAAAATACTCACTTGAAGGCACGAGTTGCCCTGTGTTTACTGCAGACATAACCGTGTACTTTGACTGCTCATCAGAGCCAATGCGTTCACTCAACTGATCTATAAGTTCGGCAAGAGTACCGACGCGCCATTCCTCTGGGATTTCGCCAAATTCACTGTCTACCATTTTCCCGCCAGACGCTTTGTATGGCTTACCGTCCTTATCTGGAAAGTTGAACTCCACAAACCACGCGTTGAAAATCGCCCTCGCCATTTCCTCCAGCGTCTCGTTTTGCTTCCGTAGCAACTCAATCTTTTTGTCTAAACTGATGAGAACTTGCGCGATTGTACATTGATCTTTTATGTCTATGGGATAAACAATAGGAAAACGCCCTATATCATCGGCGCTAATGTTTTGCTGAGCACTGCTACCAGATGAGGTTGTGTTCACGTATCGCTGGAAATCACTACCTAAAACCGCGTAGTAAACAAAGTTCTTATCCGCCACACCTCTCTTTTCCGCCACCTTTGCTACTCGTTGGTTCAGATAAGAAACCTCGTCATACGAAATCTTTCCAACCTTTCCTATCGTCGCTCCAGTCATAGCGACTAAACAATCTCCCTTTGAAAGTTTGAACTTCTCAATCTTTTGTTGATTGTACTTCTGTTGATCTATCCTTTCGGCATTTTGAATATCAACATACGGCGGCTGAATGTCTTTTATTTTTATGACGGCAGTTCCTTCACTTCCAAAATCCTCACCTCGGAATGCATAGCCCCCGACTACCGTCGCGATCTCGTATAAAAATCCTTTTTTCCATTGTGTCGTCGTGCTCATATTCATTCTCCTTCCTCCATTCGCACGCGCCGCGCGTGGAGAGTTTCGCCTTCATACGACCAATACAACGTGCCCGCCACTCCATAGTTGTAGCCAAGTATTTCCTGTGCCGAGGTAGACAAACTCGTTACCTTGCCGTTGTATTCAATGTTGTGGTTGTCTACTACCCGCGCCCTTATATTCTCGTCTCTACTGAAGGTAAGTTCAGCACCAGCAGGAATACCCACCATTGCGAAGTTGAACTTGTCGCGTTTTGAGCGTGCCTTTTCCAGTGCCACCTCGTCCTCTTTGTTCTCTGTGTACGTCTGCTTCGGGGTTACCTCCTGCACCGCTCGTGCACGCAATGCCGCGGCAACGCGCTCTGGCGCTATCTCAAAAAACTCTCGCTCTTTGCTCACCCGCCTATCGTCAAAAATCTCAAACAGCCACGCCTCTACTTCCATAGAGTTCTCAACAGTGCACGCATAGAACACCTCAAAAGGAAGTGGCACGGGTGTGCGATACAAACTTTTCAACCTTTGCTGGAGGTCTTTGGTGCGCCCAACCTTCACGTAGTCGGGCATTGCTTGGTTGGTGAGAATATAAACGATTTCCATATACTATGTGTTGTTCTTTATCCCGATCAGGTCATTCACTATCTGAAGCACGGGATTGCTTTGTTCGCGTTCTGTCTTAGAGACGAAACCAATCGGCACATTCTTGAACATTGCTTCGGAAGCGTGCTGTAGCACTTCCGACAAGCGCGGATTTTCCTGCTGTTGTTCTACCGCTATGAAGTCCTCCAGAGTTCGTGCCACTGCGGCGCGGTGTCGGTTTACTGCCGCCAAATGAGAGTTCACGTTGTAGTTTTTGATAACGAACGATAAGCCATACCATAGCGCCGCCAAGATAACGAGTTTTGAGATCACAGCGCTCCAGATACCACTCGTGTCCACGGTGTCGGGCAAAGAGACGATTTGATGTACATATGAGGCGGTAACAAACCCGAGCCAAACAAGAACTGCAACAATAGCGACATATCCGCCTACAACGCCCCAAAGCCAATACTTTGAGAGAGTTGCATAGCGTTCTACTTCATCATCAAAGTGTGCCGCCATTTGTACTGCCGCCCTCTGACCCTTAGCGGAACCAACTTGTTTATTTGCAGTGCGGATTTTTTGAGTTTCCTCGCGTATTGCTTTTAGTTCATCCTCAAGCTCAGTGCGTACCTGTACTGCTTTCTTTACCTCCTCATCCAACTGTTTTTGGTCAGGGTTTTCGCGACGGCGCTCCTCTCGGAGGAACGGGAGCGTTCTCATCAGTATCTGCTCGTAAATATCGTTATAGAAGCCGTCAATACGACTTTCAAAGTTGTCGTGCTCCTGCTTTGCGTTTGCAACTGTACCAATATCAAAGTTGCGAAGCCATTCCAAATGCTCCGTCAGTTTGTTGGTTAGATTTCCAACCTGATTTATACCACTTTCGTTGAGAAGTTCTTGATAGCCAAGATCGTACACTTCTTTCAGAAACGCTTGCGCCTTACCGAGTTTTTTGTTGGCGTTTTCAAATACCAAACTGCCAAAGCGGCTGTCCAGTGCCAATGCTGGAACATCTACCTCAAATACATTTTCTGTTGTTATTTTTTCGCTCATAGTTCAAATCCAACTTTTTTCAGTTGCTTCTTTATTTCCTCGTTCAAGGTCTGCTCCTGCTCCATTTGCTCCTTGAGGGTACTGGTGAGCCGCGTCATTTTCTCCTCAAACGGCTCGCTGTCTTTCGCGCCATCTGCAATACCCACATAGCGCCCTGCCGTGAGCACGTAGCCGTTCTTTTGTATCTCCGCGAGTGATGATGATTTGCAGAAGCCCTTGATGTCCTTGTACTTGTTGTTTTTCTGTCGCCACTCGTGATACGTGCCCGCAATCTTTTTGATGTCCTCCTCGGTAAACTCTCTGTGCGTTCGGTCTACCAGCGCCCCCATTTGCGACGCGTCTATAAATAGCACTTCTCCTGTGCGTTTCCTGTCGCCGTTGCCAATGCGCTTACGTGAGATAAACCACAAACAAGCAGGAATGCCTGTGTTGTAGAAAAGTTGGTTTGGAAGCGCAACGATACAGTCCACCATATCCTCCTCCACAAGTTTCTTTCGCAGTTCTCCTTCGCCACCTTGGTTGGAGGAAAGCGAACCATTTGAAAGTACCGTTGCCATTACACCTTTTGGAGAAAGGTGGTGGATCATATGTTGAAGCCACGCATAGTTTGCGTTGCCTTCTGGCGGCAAACCGTACTTCCAACGAGCGTCGTTTCTGAGAATGTCCCAGCCCCAGTCGTTTTGGTTGAAAGGCGGATTTGCCAAAATGTAATCCGCTTTGAGGTCAGGGTGTGCGTCTTTGAGAAATGACCCTTCGCTATTCCATTTCACTTGCGAGCCATCTATTCCGCGAAGCGCGAGGTTCATACGGCAAAGGCGGTAGGTGGTGTGGTTGCTCTCTTGTCCGTAAATAGAAATGTCTTCCAAACGCCCGCGATGTGCGAGCACAAACTTCTCGCTCATCACAAACATTCCACCCGAACCACACGCAGGGTCGTACACACGTCCCGTCATTGGCTCTATCATTTGCACCATAAGTTCAACAATGCTTCTAGGAGTGTAGAATTGCCCGCCCTTCTTGCCTTCAAGCGAAGCGAACTCGCCGAGAAAGTACTCATACACACGTCCAATAAGGTCTTTTGATTTTTCGCTTTCCTCGCCGAGTGCAACGTCTGCAATAAGGTCTACCAAACCACCGAGTGCTACCTTGTCCAAGTTTGGTTTTGCGTACTCTTTCGGGAGGATACCCTTGAGTGTCGGGTTGGCTCGCTCAATCGCCTCCATTGCCGCGTCCAAATCCTTACCGATACTCGGCAACTTTGCGCGTGAATGAAGGTGTGCCCACCGCGCTTCTGGCGGTACCCAAAATACGTTTTCTGCTTTGTATTCGTCTTGATCCTCTGGGTTGGCACCCTCATATTCACCCTTACCCGAGGCAAGTTTCTGGTAGTGCACATCAAATGCGTCTGATATGAACTTCAGAAAAATAAGACCGAGTACAACGTGTTTGTACTCAGCCGCGTCTATGTTCTTTCGGAGTTTGTCTGCCGCTTTGAAAAGTTGTGCCTCAAATCGTCCAGCACTTTCTGTTTTCTTTTTGGTTGATTTTGTGGCTTTTTTCATAGCGTTGAGGCATATGTTGGCTTTATTTTACCACATTTCAGCCCTAGCGGCTAGAAAAAATGGCTCACATAGACGACATATTTGGAAACGATTTTTCCGCAGAAACTTCCAACACATCAGCACACCCAAGATTGTTGCGCAAAGTCATTGGAGTTGCGCGTATTGGTTCAGTAGTCGCACGAGGTGAGGTTGGCTCATAACCAATGGCACGCAGTTTTTCTTTGAGTTCTTGCAATTGTTCGGTTGGTATCTCCTGCGGGTTGAACGAGTAGACAGGAGACGTGGGCAGTATGTCCTCCTCAACCAATATTTCCGCTGGCATTGGTTTAGGAATACCGAACCCGTCTCTGCCGAGCCCGCGCAGTTCTAGTTCTTGTTGAACGCTCGGACTTCCAAAGACACGCTCGGGGTGCCGAACAACCGCCTCGCTATATCCTGCTTTACGAAGCGCCTCCGCCTTACTCTTACGTCCTCCATCAATCCAAAACTGAATGGCTTGGCTTTGACGGGCAGTTCGTATGTTTGATAACGAAAAGGTATCCATACCTAAAGTATAGCGAAAATGCTACTGGTGCGCTCTCTGTGTCAATTTTGCGACCATATGCGACCATTTGCCCGCAATGGAATGTTGCTTATCGCACCAGCAGTCCCATTTTTTCTTTTGTTATGGTGCGCTCGTCTCCTTCAAGCCACGAGGAGAGATATTCTGGCACATCAATCACACCTTCTCTCAAGAGTGCAATCTGTACTCCCGCGTTTATGAAACCCACCATACCTGCGCCGAAGCGACAGGGTTAGGTGCTAGCCCTCACGGGCTCAATATTCAGTTGTAAATCAAGTATACCTCTTTCTCTGAAACCAATAAAGAGCGCTGAGTACTCAAAAGTTATAAAATACTCTTATGAATGCTCGTACTGGAAGAAACCAACCTTGTCCCTGTAGAAGTGGAAAAAAATATAAAAGATGCTGTATGAACAAAGACCAAAGCAATGATATTCCGCCAGAAGTTATTGAACACTTTAGAGAAGTAGTAGCCAGACAAGAGTACCTGAAGCAAGCAGGGATACACATCAACTATGTAAAGCCGATCGTGTTCAAAGGTAAAAAAGTGTTTGCTCTTGGGAATAAAGTATATGCAGATATTCCCACCAACACGACATTCCATAGCTTCATTATCCAAATACTCAAAGAAACAATCGGGCTTGACTGGTTCCGTGCACAAACAGAACTACCTCAAGAGGAACGACACTTTATATCTTTGTGTCTGGAGAAGCTTGGTGAATGGATTGAGCGCAACGAAAAGGTAGCGGAACGTGTCAGCGACGAAGTGTGGGGAGCAAAGCCAGACGGATACTCAAAAAGTTTGTTACTTCTCGCCTTTGATGTGTGTAGCTTGATACATACGCGCAACTTGCCACCTTCACTACTGGATCGCCTAAAGACACGCGAACACTATCAAGGTGCACGGTACGAGATTGCAATCGCGGCAATATTTGCACGACTAGATTGTGATATTGAGTTCACTGACGAAAATAGCAAGAATAAGCACTGTGAGTTTATCGCTACACATAGAGAAACCAAAGCCGTACTCGCCGTTGAAGCAAAGAGCAAGAAAAGAAGTGGTGTACTCCACGAAACTGGCTTATTGCAACCTTTAGAAAAACTGTACTCTGCTCGCGTAATAAAACGATTGTTCAAGGAGGCACTTGAACAAAATCCGAAGGACGTGCCATTCGCAGTATTCATTGACGTAAACACTCCTCCGACCCCAGATGTTCCCGCGGACGACAAACAATGGATCAAGGACGTAAAATCTATCGTTGATCGGAAACTGAAAGACCTACCACCAGAGGAATACCCTTTGAACGCTGTATTCTTCACCAACTACTCCTACCATTATCAAACTGAGCACGAAGCAGAACACGGAGAAGTGTGCGGCAAAATAATTCAGCACCCAAAGTTTCCTCCACCTAGTCCAGAGTTTTTTCACTACTTACAGGGCGCTCTTTCAAGCTACGGCATAGTACCTGCGATAGACATTGATCAACCAATCCTGACCCGCTCTAATTGATACCAATCCCAATAGTTCTGAATACACGCAAGCTCAAACTGATCCAGTTCCAAAATATGGGTTCTAATGGGGCTCAAAACGCGGAGCTAGTCAGAATAGAAAAGTGTTTGGTTATATACGCATTATTGACTTTATACACATTTCATGTTATTTATATACATACCATTAAAGGTACGGATATAGACCCTTTAATCAGGGGTCTTTATTTTTTTCATATCTATATCAGGCTTGTTAAACAAGTCACTAACTAACTAATTACATATCATGCAAAAAACAAGAAGCACGGCTTCTGGGGTTAATTCTAAATCTCCTGCAAAAAAATACAGTCTCAGTAGAGGTAAAAACTTCTCTTCAAAAGGAAGGTCTTTTTCTGGCAGAAGGAGAACTGGCGCAGGAAGTAGACGATCGGCTAAAAAAAGCGTCAATATGGACGTGTCTAACTTCATTAATAAAGCAGTCCCAACAACAGGAGAAGAGATCGATTTTGTTCCCCAAAATTCTTTTTCTGAACTAAAAATAGTAGACATCTTAAAAAAGAATATATTGGGCAGGGGTTATAAACTACTTACTCCCATACAGGACGAGACAATCCCCCACATTCTTAATGGAGAAGATATTGTTGGACTGGCAAACACAGGGACCGGTAAGACAGCAGCTTTTCTGATCCCGCTAATTGATAAGGTGTCTCTAAACAAAAATGAGCGCGTCATAATTTTAACTCCAACAAGAGAGCTGGCTATTCAGATCGAAGAAGAACTGCGATCATTTGTGCGCGGGATGGGTATATCTTCAACCATATGTGTTGGAGGAACTCCTATAAATAGACAGATAACCAGCTTACGAAAACAGAATCACTTTGTTATAGGCACCCCAGGAAGAGTCATGGACCTAATAAAAAGAGAGGTTCTTAAACTTGATACGTTTAACACAATCGTACTTGATGAAGCTGATAGAATGCTCGACATGGGATTCGTAAATGATATGCGTTTTGTCATGGACAAGATGCCAGAAAAGAGACATACGATCTTCTTTTCAGCAACAATGTCGTCAAATATCGAAAGGCTTATCAAAGATTTTCTTAATGACCCGATAAACATTTCTGTAAAAACCCGAGCCACCTCGAAAAATATTGACCAGGATATAGTTAGAATCGGCGGGAAGGATAAACTACATATATTAGAGAAGTTTCTCTCAGATCCGGAGTTTAGTAAGGTTCTCGTCTTTGGAAGAACAAAATACGGTGTTGAGAAACTAAGTAAATCTCTTTCAAAACTAGGAATTAAAGCCGAATCCATACACGGCAACAAAAACCACGGACAGAGACAGCGGTCTCTAAAGAAATTCAAAAATGGTGAAATACAAGTCCTTACTGCAACAGATGTCGCCGCAAGAGGTCTGGATATCAGCAACGTCTCTCATGTGATCAACTACGAGCTTCCTGAGACATTTGATGATTACATTCACAGAATTGGAAGGACGGGACGTGGTGAAAAGGTAGGAAAGGCTCTAACTTTTGTTAATTAGCCTCAGAGAAACTCATATAAAACTGATACTCGGGTCACTGTCTTGTTGTGTCATAGGGTTTTTATAAAAACCTTATACGAAAAGCTCCCCCGGCCAACTCTTGCTTACCACAGATACCCCATCGCTACGGAACACAAGATACGCGGCATCGTACTTCTCCGCCGCCGAGGCGTACATCTCCTCATTTGAGAGAAACAGGGCTGAGGTCATGCAGTCGGCATTCCAGGCTGAGGGCGCCACAACCGCAGCACCAATAACATCTTCAACTGGACTCTTCTTTGTCGGGTCAACAATATGGTGCCACCTCCCCCACCGCCGTCGAAAACTGTCTGAGACAGCGACTGCTCCGTCCTTCAGTGGCACGACCCCGGCGGCAGTATCCTCTTTCCCCGGGTACTCAATAGCAATCTTCCACGGCTCATCATTCTCTTTAGACGTGCCGTACATGTCACCGCCAGCCTCCACGATGAAGTATTTGAACCCGAGGTCTTTAAGGAGGTCTGAGACACGATCAATACAGTATCCTTTCCCGATACCACCGAAGTCGAACCCTGTTGGGCCGTCTATACAAAGACTGCCCTGGGTGATTTCCCATTCAGGAAGTGTAAACTTCTCTACAGAGTCGTCTGGCTGCATTCGGTACGATGCGTCATACCCCGCACCCTCAAGCAAAGGACCCACAGCCGGATCGTAGGCACCACCAGTGAGTACCCGAAGCTCATCTGCTCGCGTAAGCAATACTAAGAACTCTTCTGATACTTCGTACACTCCGGGGAGCGCGTACCGAAATGCGTTTACTTCAGAGTCCGGCAAAAACCGAGAAAAACGTTTTTCAAACGTACCAACCAGAGCAAGTATCTCTTGCTCGGCCTCTTCAGTAGACCCAGTATCATCTATGGAGATATTCCACCGAGTGCCGATACCTTTAAACGAGAACTCTTTCATCCTGCCAGCTTAGAGCTGTGCTTTGAGATCGTTGAGCACTGAGTTGAATGCGTTAGTAGTAAGCGAGGAGGTGCCCACGCGGTCGATTGGACCGACTTCGCTCAACTTCTTCCCTTTTATGACTTCGTACGCACCATCTGAGAACTTGTCGAAATATACTTTCGATTCGCCATCGAGCTCGATTGCACGAACGTTCTGGACAACCCCGTCTGCATCAACAAAGATGCTGAATTCAGCCCGGTGGTCTCCCCCTTCCGGCACATCAAACATGGTCACTGCGCTGATCTTACGAAAGGCTGTCACATCAATATTCTCAGTGACTGAGACGTACTCGGCTTCTTTGGAAAGATACCCGGTTATGGTCTCTCGATAGTATACAAGACCAGCAATGACAATGACGACCACGACGATAAGTGCTATTTTCTTGTTCATATTGAATCTTCGGTTATACATCTCATATTAACAAACCAGAGGCACGAGTACATAATGAGCGTGTGTATAAAGTATCCTTTCTCTAGAAGTCGGCACCGACCACGACGACTAACATCCTCAAGAGACCTTATGATGCTTCAAACCACCCTCGTCAATTGGGGGTGGTCTCTTCTTTTTATTTTTACACCATTTTTACTCAATTTTGAATTTTGTATGTAACCCAAGGTCATAGGCAAGTCTCCGAGCACGCATATCGCGCAGGGCATGACAACAACTGCTCGGTGTGCTATACATTGGTGAGATATCAATATCACAAGAACAAAGAAAGGAGTCTTCGATGATCCGCAACACACTCTTAAAGGAGGTGGAGATAAACGGGCGTGATGCTTTCGGGAAAACGGCGCGAGTCGTCTTGAGCCCGATTGGCGCTCCGGGGATCTACTGGAATGCGGACGGCACGGATGTACCCCTTGATAAGGTGTGCATCACTGCGCATCCATACCTACACTGCCTCAAACTGTCACACAAAAAGGCGGAGCTCTATGTGCCTGAGCATCTGCTAGGGTATCTTTACGCAGCAGGTGTTGACGGGGTGCGCATCAGCGCTTCCCGACTTCCCTATGACGGCTGTGCGGTTCTCTTTCACAAAATGATCGGGCCGCAATTGAAACGCAGTGGTGTGTTCTCCTGCGTCACGCCCACCACGATGATCGAGATACCGGTCTGCAGCGGGCGATCGTTGGAGATCCATCCGAGCGAAGAGACCAATCAAACCAGGACCCTTGTCTACAGGATCGTGGTCAATTACGAAAGTATCGGGGAAAGCATCCTTGAAGGAGATCTCGATCAAATCGACATTGCTGCATTATCACATGCAAGACCGTACGGCAGACCAGTACTTAAGGTACTCAGTCAGATCTTCGGTCGCAAAGACCAGTTCGTGTGGTTTGAACAGAATGAAGGCATATCGTCTCAAGAGAAACTTGAGGAGATCGCGACACACCGCTTGCTCGACCTTCTTGGGGCGTTACTGTGTGTTACCCCAAAAGGAACGCGTCTGGCCGGAAGGATCATAAGTCCGCAGTTTGCAAACCACCAAAGTGATATGCTTCTTGTTGAAGAGCTTCGAGTACCAAATCGGTTCATATGAACCATAGACCATTAAAACCGTTGTGTGACCGCTCCTGTCTAGGAGCGGTCTTTTTTTAATATCCCATCCCCTTTTCCTAATTCAAGATTATCATGTATAATGGCGTCCATATGGCAAAGAGAGCAACAGGGGTCGGGACCATGAAGACGTCTCGATCGAAAAAGACACAAAAACGTCTCACAACGAAGCGAGAGATGCTAAAAGCACGTGGCAAGACGAAATAGTCTCGCGCCGGCGGCATATAGAGTCATAAATGGAGGGGCATCTGATGTCCCTCGTTTTGTGTTGACATATGAGCTTCAATCCTCTATAGTTCTTCTATCAAATAAGCTGCTAAGTGGAGAAACGAGTCGAGTTTGAATCTTTGGAGTGTATTTGAGGTTGGATACAAGCGAATTGCGCTCTATCCAAAGATTTATTCGAATCTAGTTCTATTCACAATGGAAAAAGGAACAATCGAGCGTCTCATGGACAAGGGCTACGGCTTCATCAAGTCCGAGGCAAGCGACAAGGATCTTTTCTTCCACGCTCGTGAAGTCAAGGACGTTGACTTCGACACCCTCAAGGAGGGTGACGCAGTTGAGTTCGAGATGACCGAGGGTGAGAAGGGTCCTCAGGCGACCAACGTCACTGTCGTGTAAGGAACACTCCTTACGAAGCACACCCCGCGCACGCAAGTGCGCGGGGTGTGTTTTTTGCCCTTTCAGGATAACATATTGACTCCTCTCCTCTACTATGGCACAATATGCTGAGTTTCGTACATACGAGGGAGTGCCAACATGAAGACTAACCAACCCCGAGACTGGTCTGTCGTCGGGAAGCTCAACACGATGGTCTGTGAGAATCGTAGCCCCGAAGAGGCTCTGCGCAACTTCCGCAACATCACCGAAAGCATCGTCACATATCCGACACACCTGGTTCGGCCGGAAGATCCAAACACCCTCAAAGATGCACTTCAACGCGCTCACGAGCGCGTGAAAGGAATCGATGATGCGGTGGCAAAGAGGATCCTCTTGGGGATGGGACTAGGGAAGGACGAGAGCCCCGACACGTGGAACAATGCCGCCGTGGAAACGGTCGAGCGCATCTCAACACAACCCGCTCTTTAGACGCAAGCAAGCACAGCACCTCAATAACGACCGGTTTTTACACCGGTCGTCTTCTTTTACTGTAGCCTCTATCTTTTCTTCGCTTTTGTCTTCTTGCTCACACAGTGATTGCATTTGCAACCATGTGGCTTAATAAACTCATCGAAGTACTCTTCGCCATAATCGTAGGTGAGCTCCTCGCCCGCTTTTATATTCTTGATCGCATATATCTTTACGCGCTTTCCAGAGATTTCCGCTTCGCAGTTCGGCTTACAGGAGTGGTTGATGTAGCGCGCGAGGTTCTCGCGCGGCGATCCATCAATCGTCCATTTTGAGTTTATGTCAAAGAGGTACTTCCCACCTTTCTCGTCTGCTTCTTCGGTAGGGATGAGGTTCCCGGTATACTCGATTACAAAGTCCTCTTTCTTAAACGGCACGAGTGCCACCAGACCAAGCCCTGCACCCTTACGAGCACGAACAACCTTAAACGTATCCTTTTCTGCTATTCTTGGAGCCATAGATACGGCAGAGTATAACACATAACAGCTGACCTGTGGTGTGCACGCTGCTTTTATGTAAAAATAGAATCAATGAACGAGTTCCCTATTCTGTCACTCATCGCTCTCGACACAGACATCCTCTGGTATATCTTTCTCGGGGTCATCCTTGTGTTCCTCTTCTACAGCATCTTCCTTGTGTATCACTGGTTCCGCTTCGGCATGAATGTCCTTGTGTCCCTTATTGCGACAGTGGTATACGCGGGGGCGAGCGCGGCGATCCTCCTTACTATGCTCCTCTCGTTTGCCAGCCTTATCTCATAACCATCTCACCATGATCCACCTACAAGAAGGAGAACGTATACAGGTCAAGGCACGGAAGCATTGGTTCTTGTTTGCACGCGATGCTTTTGGTGTAATCATCCTCGCGCTTCTCCCCTTTATTGGCTGGGGTCTCTTGGTGAATCAGTCTCCTCTCACCACCAATCTCATCTTAGGAAGACTCTCCGTCTCACTCACAACGTTTCTTATAAGTACGTGGCTCCTCATTATGTGGGCGTGGTTGTTCACTGTTTGGACCGAGTATTATCTCGATATATGGATCGTTACCGACCGTCGCATTATAAATATCGAACAAAAGAGCCTCTTTAACCGCGAGATATCGACACTTCGTGTAGAGCGTATCCAAGACGTTACTGCCGAGGTGACCGGCATCGTCGCGACCGTACTCAACTTCGGAGACATTCACGTGCAGACAGCGGGAGAGGTCAAGGAGTTTGCCATGCTTGGTGTCTCGCGTCCTGAGCATGCAAAGAGAATCATACTGGAGAATCTTGATCAAGCTACAGAGGGACGGGGCTCTGTCGTGTAGCAAGCGGAGGTCTGCTCCCCTTTATCTTTCGTGTGATTTTCGCTACAATTGAGCGTATTCATGAAGGGAAACCTACCAACAGAACCGTATAAGGGTGTTCGCGACTTTTACCCGCGCGACATGTTTATCGAGCGATACATCTTCGACACAATGAGCCGTGTGGTTGAGAGTTTTGGGTACCAGGAGTATGGAGCTTCCATCCTTGAGTCGGGAGATCTCTACCGAAGCAAATCAAGTGAGGAGATCGTCTCAGAGCAAACCTACACCTTCACCGACCGCGGAGAGCGCGAGGTCACCTTGCGCCCTGAGATGACTCCGACTCTAGCGCGCATGGTGGCCGGCAAACGCCAGGAGCTCCCCTTCCCGCTTCGCTGGTATTCGATTCCAAACGTCTTCCGCTACGAGCGACCACAACGTGGGCGTATGCGTGAACATTGGCAGCTTAATGCCGATTTGTTCGGGGTCGAGGGAGTAGATGCAGAGGCAGAGATTATCCTCCTTGCACACAATCTTATGAAGGCCTTTGGTGCCGATGAGGGTGATTTCGAGATCCGCATTAACGACCGCGAGATTCTCTCTTCCCTCTTTACTCAACACAGCATCAGTGAAGGAGAACAATCGCAAGTCATGCGCCTTCTTGATAAGAAAGAGAAGATAGACGACTTTAATACACAACTCACAGCAATCCTCGGCGACCGTGCGGAGTCATTTGATACAGCGCTCTCTCAGACCAGCAGCAGTCCGCATCTTGAATCACTCCTTAAAAAACTCGCTGCACTCGGTGTCGCCAATGCCACGGTCAACACGAGCGTGGTGCGTGGTTTCCAGTATTATACCGGTATTGTCTTTGAGGTCTTTGATGCCTCTCCGGAGAATAACCGCTCACTCTTTGGTGGTGGCCGCTACGACAACCTCCTTGAGGTCTTTGGTGTCGAGAAAACACCCGCGGTCGGGTTTGGTATGGGTGACATAACCATCCGCGACTTCCTTGAGACGCACGAACTGCTTCCGGAATACACGTCACGCACCGATTTGTATCTCTGCACCCTCTCACCTGAAGCGGCGGAGTTCGCTCAAAAATTTGCAGCTCAACTTCGCGCAGAAGACATCAATGTCGAGGTATCGCTTTCACAAAAGAAAGTTGGTGACCAGATCAAGGTTGCAGACAAGAAAGAAATCCCCTTTGTCATCGTGATTGGCGAAGAGGAAATCATAAGCGACTCTGTTGCGGTTAAACACCTCGAAAGCGGCGAACAAGAGACGGTCAAGAAGGATGCGGTCGCCGATTTTATATTTTCAAAGATTTAAACACCGCAGACCAATAACGCTACCGGAATGAGAAAAGTTGTATTTGATATTGAAACTAAAAATACATTCGAAGATGTCGGGAAAGCGGACCCGGCGCTTCTTGATATCTCTATGGTCTGTGTCTACGACTATGAGACCAACGCATACCACTCATACTTACAAGAAGAGTTGCCACAACTCTGGCCACTCCTTGAGCAGACCGACATGCTTATTGGCTACAACTCAGACCATTTTGATATCCCCCTGCTTAATAAGTATTACCACGGTGATCTCACGCGTATTAAGAGCCTCGACCTTCTCAAGGAGATAAAAAACTCACTCGGGAGACGTCTCCGTCTCGACTCTGTCGCTGAAGCAACACTCGGCGTGAAAAAGAGCGGACACGGGCTTGATGCGATCCGCTGGTGGCAACAGGGTGAGATCGACAAGATTCGCCAATATTGCCTCGACGATGTAAAGATTACCAAAGAGGTATACGACTATGCCATGAAGAACGGCAAGCTCCGTTATATGGATTTCTCAGAAAAAAAGAATATCGCACTCGACACGTCAGACTGGGAGAGAGATGAAGACAAGGGCGCAACGATGACGCACTCACTCCCGTTTTAGGCAACAAAATACAATACGAGTACCGCAAGTGCTATGCGGTATATTACGAACACATCAAGTGTGTGGTTCTTGAGATAACGCATCATCAGATGCATCGCAAGGACACCGACAATAAATGCGGTTGCTGCACCGACAGCAAGCGGCCAACCGATTGAGAGGATTCCACCATTTCCACCCAACTCAAGAAGTTTTTTCATCCCAGAACCGAAAATGATTGGAAAACCAAGCATAAAGCCAAAGTGTGCAGCGTCTGTGCGCGAAAGACCAAGGAGGAGTCCTCCCGCAATGGTTGAGCCTGAACGGGACATGCCGGGAATGAGTGCGAGCACTTGGAACATACCAATCCAGAACCCACGCTTCACATTGAGTGTACGCGACTGTTTCGCGAGTCGTTCTGCTACAAAAAAGAATACGGCGCCGAGGATAAGTGTCCACGCGACAAGCTCAGCGCTCCGAAAGGTTGTCTCCATCATGCCCTCAAGCAAAAGCCCAAAGATGATTGCGGGTATCGTTCCAACAACGAGCGCAATGATAAGAATGCGCTCCTCTGTCGGAATAACCCGACCACGCAACCAATTGAACCCGGATACTGCCATCTTCCAGAAATCCCGCCAAAAGTAAAGCAGAATGGCCAGCGAGGTAGCTAATTGGAGCACCGCGTCTATGGAGAGACCATAAAATGTCTCAAGCCCGAGCGCCTCTCTCGCGAGAATAAGGTGCCCCGAAGAAGAAATGGGAAGGAATTCCGTGATTCCTTGTACTGCGCCGAGGATAATTGCTGAGGTAAAATCCATACGTTATGATACACTACATAATACCGTAAATATAAGACTAAGCATATGAATATGGAGGACAAGAAATATACTATACCCGCCGCAATAGTAATCGCGGGTCTTATCATAGCCGGAGCGCTCTACATGGTAAACCAGCCGAGCGACACATCAACCGGCGACACAGAACGAGGGACGGTTGCCGTCCCTGCTGTCTCGGCCGACGACCACATCTTAGGCAACCCGGATGCGAAAGTGGTGATTGTTGAATATTCTGATTTTGAGTGTCCGTTTTGTAAGAATTTTCACTCAACCATGCACGCAATCATGAACGAATACGGTACTGGCGGAGAGGTCGCCTGGGTCTATCGACACTTCCCGATCGTCTCTCGCCACCCTAAGGCGGTCACACAGGCAGAAGCGTCTGAGTGTGCGGCAGAACTCGGCGGCAACCAAGCGTTCTGGGACTTCGCGGATGAGCTCTACCGTACGACCCCCGGAAATAACCAATTTGATCTCACCAAACTCCCCGAGATTGCCACATCAGTAGGGCTTGATGAAGGTGCATTCAATGAATGTCTTGAGAGTGGTCGGTACCGCGAAAAGGTCCAGAGACAGTATGAAGAGGTGGTTGCTGCCGGCGGTCGTGGTACCCCACACAATGTGGTCATTGTTGGCGATCAACAAGCGCCGATTGAAGGAGCGCAGCCAATCGAAGTCATGCGCCGCGTCATCGAGACTCTCCTCGATGACTCAGGGGCACAGAGTATACCCGCAGTGCCTATCCAATAAAGACGGCTCCAGAGAGCCACAAAAAAACGCCAGGGTCATCCTGGCGTTTTTTGTGTATGTCTCAGAGACAAACTACTGCATAAGATCGCGTAGTGCACAGTACTCGCACTCCCCCTTCTTGTGCGCTTCGCAGCGGGTATCCCAAAACGAGAGCGTGAGTATCTCCTGAGAGACTCGCGCAATCTCATCGCGAAGGACCGCAACGTCATCCTCTTCAACAGAAAAGACCTCGCTTGTGTATGTACCATTCGGCTTCGGTTGGATGAAGTCGATTGCGCCGTCCTTCATGGTGTACCTGCCTTCAAGATCAAGCAGAAGCCTGTAGAAAACCAGTTGCCTGAAGTAGTCTCCCGCACCGCGCGCCTTGGTCTTCCCCATCATCTCGTTGCGCGACTTTGGCTTGCCGGTCTTGTAGTCAATAACTCGCACACCATCATCACAGATCTCCATTTTATCGATATCACCTCGCAGACGAAGCTCAGAGAGACCCTCAATCGACAGAGGAAGCGTGGTCTCGATGCGGTACTCGTTGAGCGTCTCTTTGCTCCATGAATCATGCGCGTCAAACCAACCGGAAAGCGCTTCTTCCCCTTTTTTAAGTACATCATCATAGGTACGCCCTGAGAGTGTGGTATGCAGCAACGCATCACGGAACGTTTGCAAAAGAACATCCTTTTTTACTTTCCCTTTTCCGAGCGCATCAAAGAACGCGCGAAGCGCTTGGTGTACCACCGTTCCTAAGATCATGTCTTTTGTCGGTATCTTCGGTATGCGGATAAGGTTACTGTAGAAATACCGCCATGGGCACGCGAGATAGTTATTGAGCGCAGTAACGGAGAGACCTTGTTCGATGAAAAGCTCGCGAAGGTACTCGCCATCAGCAATCGAGAACCCGTCTTGCTCGGGTGATGCGACAAGAAACGTCTCCGGAGGGAGTGCCTCTTCAAACTCTCGGATACTCTCACTTACAACCGCCTTCTCGTCCATCTCTTCAAGAAATATTGAGGGGAGCCGCTCGCTACCACTCAGTGCGCTTGATGCATAACTGATCGCAACTCGCGCCTTCGCCCGCGTGAGTGCAACGTAGAAAAGCCGACGCTCGTCATCGTTATCGCCTTCATCATCGGCACCACGGAGTGGTAGTGAAAACTTGTCCATCTTTCGCTTATTACCCCAGTGTGTGTCCCACGCACCCACAAGGAATACTTGCTCGAACTCAAGCCCTTTGGATCGATGTGCGGTCATGAGACGCACCCCGTGCCCGGCACGCGCTCCGCCTGTTTTTTGTATTGAAATACGATACTCATCGAGCAGATCAAAATGTCGCACCAAATCCCCCAGAGTGTAACTACGCTCACCTAAAGCGAGCATCTCGGTGCTACGCGCCAACCCCGAGAGCTTCTCAATCATCTCGACTGAACGTGTAGTGTTGAGCGCATGAGTAAGAAAACCCGACTCATCAAGAATACGATTGAATACATCCGGAACCGGATCGTTACTCCCCGCCTCAGCCCACTTTGCGAGCCGCTTTGCAAAAACACTCATCTTCTTCGGGTCTGCAACCTTGGCATCTTTGAGTTTCTCCTCATTCAAAAGGAGGTCATGAAGCAGCATGCGTTCACGGCTTGCGTACTTAAGAGCGCGATATACATCGATCGGCGCAAACCCTAAGAAGCGTGCATGGAGGACGCGCGCGAGATACTCGTCGCTCCCGTAGTGTGCAGTGGCGCGAAGCAGCATCACAAATTGCGCGATTGCCGGGTCATCTAGCACATTGCGATTAGATTCGACTGTATGCGGCACTGCTTCGCGCTCAAGTGCTTGCGCAAACACTGCGGCGTCAGCGTTGGTACGATAAAGTATCGCTATCTCCTCCGCAGGAACCCCCTCACCGACAAGCCGGGCTGCTTCACGCGCTACCCACGCAGCTTCATATTGATCCGCAGAGAATACCCGCAATTCGACCGTCGCACCGATCACTCCCGCACAAGAGACAAGCGGCGTGCGCGCTTCTTGCCCGGGAGTTCCTTCCATAAGTGAGTGCGATGCGTCAAGAATGACTTGTCCGGAGCGATACGAGTCTTTAAGCTCCACCAAAAGCGCTTCCGGGTATTTCTTCTTGAAGTAGAGGAAATTCTCAAGCGACGCACCTTGAAAACGAAAGATTGCTTGCTTCTCGTCGCCCACAATGAAGAGGTTGGGGTTGTCATGAAAATCCGCAAGAAGCTCCAACAATCGGTTCTGCGCATCGTTCGCGTCTTGGTGCTCATCGGCAAGCAGATAGTGAAACTCCTCCTGGAGTCGCTGCAATACATCGCGATTTTCCTCAAGACGACGCACCACAACTGAGATCATGTCCTCATAGTCGTAGAGTTTTCGCTCACGAAGCGCTGCCTCGTATGTCTCAAAGACCCGAGCGAGTTCTTTGTTGCGCTCTATACGCTTCTGGGCACGCTGGTGCATCGTCTTCATTTTGCCTTTGTATGTTCCCTTCTCGTTGTAGAGATCATCTTGTGCCCAAAACACCTTCTCCTCTTCCTCGACCCGATCTTTGAACTCTTCCGGTGTGAGGTATTCGCGCTTAAGTGTGCTTATGGCACCGACGATGTCTCGCGTATACGCCACTGGGTCATAAAACGGGCGAATCTCCTTGAGTCCTTCGGTCGACTCAAGAATCTCATGAAGGAGGAGTATTTTATCGATATCAGTGATTGCCTGCGAGCTTACCAAGCGCGGAAAATCGTCCGGATACCGGCCGATCATCGCGTTACAGAATCCGTGGAAAGTGTGGATACCAACCCGATAACCATCTGCCCCGATCATCGAGACGAGGCGTTTGCGCATCGCGGCAACACCCGCTTCCGTAAACGTGAGCGCGAGTATTGATGATGGATCTGCGTCGGTCTGCTTAAGGATGTTTGCAATGCGCAGTGTAAGGATTTGTGTCTTCCCCGTCCCCGGTCCCGCAACAACCATGACAGGTCCTTCAATGGCATCGACCGCCTTTTTCTGCTCAGCGTTGAGCTTTTTATAGAGAGTATTAAATGTCGGCGCGTCGCTCATTAACGGTCATTATATCATGCACCCACTGGACCGCCTGCACCACTACAGTATGCCGATATATCGACTTTACCGAGTCATAAAAACACCAAGACGCAACCCGGTGTTTTAATCACGCAGACTAACGAGTCTGACTGCGTTAGTAATTCTTTAGCTGGTTGGCGCGCTCGTGGGTGCGGATCTTCTCGAGTGCTTTTGCCTCGATCTGACGGATACGTTCGCGGGTAACCCCGAACTCCTTCCCCACCTCTTCAAGTGTATTGTAAATACCGTCTTCAAGCCCATGACGCATCTCAAGGATCTTACGCTCCTTTGGTGAGAGTTCATCGAGCACCTCGCGCATCTGATCAGCCAAGATACGCTGTGAGGCAACCTTATCAGGAGAGAGGATCTTATCGTCAGCAATGAAATCACCAAGTGTTGACTTGTCATCCCCTTCATCCCCAACCGGACTCTCGAGTGAGACAGTATCCTGGTTGATCTTCTCGATATTATGAATCTTCTCAACATCGAGCCCCATCTCCGCCGCCACTTCCTCAGGAAGCGGGTCACGCCCGAGGTCCTGACTCAACTGGCGTACCTTCTGCTTATATTTGGCAATGGTCTCTACCATATGCACCGGAATACGAATGGTGCGCGACTGGTCGGCGAGTGCGCGTGTGATCGCCTGACGGATCCACCACGTTGCGTACGTTGAGAACTTGTAGCCTTTTGTATAATCAAACTTATCAACTGCACGACGTAGGCCAAGGTTGCCTTCCTGGATAAGGTCGAGCAGTGTGAGGTCCGGACTTCGGCCAACATACTTCTTTGCGATTGAGACCACAAGGCGTAGGTTCGCGCGCGCAAGCAGGTTGATTGCCTCCTCATCTCCCTCGGTGATACGCTTTGCGAGCGTGCGCTCTTCTTCTGCGGTAAGGAGCGGGTATTGACCGATCTCGCGTAAATACATCTGAATTGAGTCGTAGGATGAATCGCTACGGCGGTAGATATTCTTCTTATCCAAAACATCATCCTCGACACCCGCCTCAAGAAGTCCGCCACCTTCAAGCACGTCAATGCTTGCGGTCGCAAAGCGTTCATACATCTCCTCGAGAAATAGCACATCTTCTTCGATCTTCGGAAACTCCCTAAGGATCTGGTCGTACGTCACATAACCACGCTCACGACCGCGCATGAGGAGCAATTCTGCTTTCTTCTCCATGTCTGCTGCTGATTTCTTTGTTCGACGAGTGGTCTTCTTCGCTGCTTTCTTTACCGTTTTCTTGGGAGTTGCTTTTCTCTTTGGTGCCACCTTAGCCGCCTTCTTTTTTGCTGCTTTTTTGGATACTTTCTTCACCGCTTTTTTTGGTGTAATTTTCTTTTTCGGTGTTTTCTTGACCGCTTTTTTTGCAGTTTTCTTTGGGGCTTTTTTTACTGCTTTCTTTTTTGTAGCCATATTTTTATATATATTACACCTTTAATATTTTTTGCCAATGAAAGATTTCAACTTATTGGCGATCTCTTGAATCTTCTCTAATAGGCGAGATGATGCTTCAACGTCTCCCGATGACTCTGCCTCCCGGAGTTCCCTTGTGGTCTCCTCAAGCTCACGCTTCGTGGTGCGGTAGGTCAGATGATGTAGTAATTCTTCTATGTCTTCCTTTAGTTGATGTGAGTCGTCGTAGAGAAGTTCTGTTTTGAATATTTGTTGCTGCCTCGTCGCCTCAGTGGCACTCTTTAACTCTTTGAACCGATCTTCACCGACAACCTCCTGAAATTTCTCCTTCAGTCCCGCAAGATCAATCTGCGGCTCAGCAAGCGACTCCTGCCACATAATAATCTGCAAGAGCTTCTCTTCAGCGGTTTCTCGTCGCGGAGTTTCTGTCTTTGTCTCTTGATCTTGTGTGGTCGCCGGCAGTCCTGTTGCGTCGTTGAGAGAACGAGCCATTTCCTCACGAACAATCTCTTCTGAGACTCCGAGTTCTCGTGCAACCTTCTGCAGAAAGTAGGTCTGGTCTATCTTGTTGTGGATCTGCGCGACAAACGGCAACACTGTTTCATGGACGGCTAGTCTGAATTTCCGTTCATTATCACCTTTTGATTCGCGGAGAAGAGTAAGATAAAAATCAACGATGTGTGTTGCCTCACGGATGGCAACTTTCCACATCTCCGGATCCTTAAGGATCGCGTCTGCCGGGTCGACCCCTTCGGGTAGGCGCGCCACCTTTACGTCCATGCCGCGCGCAAGCGCGAGGGTTGCACCGCGCCCTGCAGATGCCACTCCCGCACGATCGGCATCAAAGGCCATTACAATGTTCTTTGATAGGCGTCCGAGAAGCGTGAGTTGTTCAGAGGTGAGCGCAGTCCCTGAGACAGCAACCGTGTTGGTGTATCCTGCCTGATGTGACAAGACAACATCCATCTGCCCTTCAACAAGAACTGAGAAGTTGAACTTCTTAATCCCCCCCTTCGCAAGATCATACCCGAAGAGCGCTTTTGATTTATTGAACAACTCGGTCTCCGGACTGTTAATATACTTCCCTGTCTTCCCGTCATCATACTCAGGAAGGATTCTCCCCGAGAATCCAATGGTGCGTCCTGCACTATCGCGAATCGGAAACATGATTCTGCCGCGAAACGTATCGTAATACCGCGTGCCGTCTGTTGCCTCCGCGCGCTTGAGTAGCCCCGCAGCAATAAGGTCGTCTTCGCTGTAGCCGCTTTGCTTAAGATGATCGTAGAGCGTACGCCACTCATTTTGCGCAAAACCTATCCCGAAGTGAGCAATTGATTTGTCGCTAATGCCACGCGAGGCTACATAGGCGGACGCGGCGTCACTTCGCTTCAGCGTGTGTGTGTAAAACGCACTCGCTTTCTCAAGGATATCGTAGAGTCGTGTGCGTTTATCGCGCACTTCTTTGCTCTCGTGAACCAACTCGACTCCGGCACGCTCAGCAAGGATCTTGAGCGCTCCGGCAAAATCCACACCCTCCATCTTCTCCACAAAAGTGAACACGTCGCCTCCTTGATTTGTCGAAAAGCAGTAGTACATGTCTCGCTCGGGCGAGACGTAGAAAGATGGAGTTTTCTCGTTGCTGAAGGGAGAGAGACCTTTGTAATTCTTGCCCGCCTTCTGCAACTTTACATACACTGATACAACATCAACAATACCGAGTCTTTCTTTGATCTGTTCTACTGGTGATGGCATAACATCTAGACGTCTAGGGTGCGCTCCGTGTAACGCAATCTGTTTTGATAGGCCGACAGATCAGAGCTGGCGGGCTACAAACTTTCAAAAAGGAAAGAACACCGAAACCCTGCGGGCGTGAGACTACGCTTCGTCAATCTCTTCGGTCTGACGGATCTTCTTCTGGAGCTCATCAACCATCTCAAACTTTGGACTGCCGGGGAACCCGGTTCCAGCCGGAATCAGACGACCGATGATAACGTTCTCCTTAAGACCTCTGAGGTGATCAACACTACCACGCGTAGCTGCGTTAATGAGGATACGTGTTGTATTTTGGAAGGAAGCGGCAGAGAGGAAGCTCTTTCGTGAGAGCGACACCTCAGTGATACCAAGGACCAGCGGCTCCGCAGTTGCCGGACTCTTTCCTGCCGCTTTAAGCGCCTCATTCTCGGCAACAAGCTCAGCTTCTTCGATAATATCACCCACAACGAACGATGAATCCCCCTGGCTCTTGATCTTCTGCCGTGAGAACATTTGCTTCACGATAACCTCAATGTGCTTTCGTGAGATGGTTACACCCTGAAGTTCATAAATCTTCGTTGCTTCATTAATGATGTATTTCTGCGCTACCTCCTTGCCGGCATAGGTGAAGAGTTCGGTGATATCGGCAGAGCCATCGGTCATAAGCTGACCTTTCTCGACACGACTCCCTTCTTTGACTGTTGGTGTTCGAAGGTGATGTATCGTATATTCAATGTCTTTCTTCTTGGCAGTCTTACTTCCCTCATCTGGTAGTAGTACAACGATCCTCTCCTTACCTTCTTGCCTGATCTCTGAGACAGTTCCCGAGACATGTGCAATTGCGGCGGAGTTCTTTGGAGATCGTTTCTCAAACACCTCCTCAACTCGTGGAAGTCCATGAGTAATGTCGCCTCCGGCTGAGGCAATACCTCCGGCGTGGAAGGTACGCATCGTCAGCTGTGTTCCCGGCTCACCGATTGCTTGTGCAGCCACAGTTCCGACTGCTTCTCCAAGCTCAACAATTCCGCCATGCGACATGTCGGTCCCGTAACACGCGCGACATACACCATGTCTTGATTTACAGGTCATTGGTGAGCGTACGAACACCTCTTCAGCGCCACCTTCCTCAATCTCACGAGCCTCTTTTGGACCAACGAGGTCTCCCTTCTTGTAGAGCACCTTACCATCTTTGTCGAGGGCGTTCTCTGCAAGATAGCGACCAACAATATCGCGCGCGATAGAGACCTGAATCCCAGAAGCGCTCTCGTGAGTGATGCGCACGCTTTCCTTACTCTTACAATCATCCTCTGAGACAATCGCATCTTGTGCAACGTCGAAGAGTCGTCGGGTCAGATACCCCGCCTTCGCAGTCTGGAGCGCGGTGTCAGTAAGACCTTTTCGCGATCCGTGAGTGGTAATAAAGTACTCAATTGGTGAGAGACCTTCTTTCATAGACGCCACAATCGGGAATTCAATGGTCTCGCCACGCGGGTTCTGAATAAGTCCCTTCATACCGGCCATCTGTGAGAGCTGACTGATCGAACCACGTGCCCCGGAGACAAGCATGTCGTTAATTGAACCATTTGGGTCAAGAGAATCGGGAAGCAGTTTCTCGATATCATTCTTTGCTTGCATCCAGTTTTCTACGGACATACGATGCCGTTCTGTAGTTGAAAGGAGCCCTTCGTTGTACTGAAGAATGATTTCCTCGCTCTTCTTCTTAGCACCAGCAATGATCTCTTTCTTCTTCTCAGGAACAATAAGATCAGAGAGACTCCAGGTGATACCCGAGTACGTCGCATACTTGAATCCAAACGCCTTGATCTTATCAAGAATGTCTGAGATGCCGTCGAGGCCATACTGTTCAATAAGACTATCAACGAGGACTGACATCTTTTTATTGGTCATCTCATCGTTAATGAATGGGTAGTCGCTTGGAAGCACTGAGTTGAAGAGGAGACGTCCAACAGAGGTCTCAAATACCTTTCCGTCAAACTGTTCGTATTTTTTACTGTCAGTTGGGAGAATTTTCACGCGTGCACGGAATCCAACCGCACCAAAGTCGTACGCGGTGATTGCGTTGTTTGGTGTTGGGAAATATTTTCCTTCCCCTCGCTCGCCTTCAACAATCTTGGTCATCCAGTAACAACCAAGAATGATGTCCTGGCGTGGACTCGTGACCACTTCCCCTGAACCCGGTTTAAGAATGTTCTTGTTTGCAGACATGATCTCACGCGCTTCGAGCTGTGCCTCTTCTGAGAGTGGTACATGAACCGCCATCTGGTCACCGTCGAAGTCAGCATTGAATGCCGAACAGACGAGCGGATGAAGTTGGATTGCGTTACCCTCGATAAGCTGCGGACGAAATGCCTGGATACCTTGACGGTGGAGTGTTGGCGCACGGTTAAGAAGCACGTGCTTGTCTTTGATCACATCTTCAAGGATTGCCCACACCTCGGGAATACCATCGTCAATGAGGCGCCCTGCGCCGCGGATGTTATACGCGAGTTCCTTCTGGAGTAGCTGTGAAATAACAAACGGTCGAAAGAGTTCGAGTGCCATATGTTTCGGCAATCCACACTCATCAAGTTTGAGATGAGGACCAACGACAATTACCGAACGACCTGAGTAGTCGACTCGTTTGCCGAGAAGGTTACCGCGGAAGTACCCCTGCTTTCCTTTAAGGTAGTCAGAGAGAGACTTGAGTGGTCGTCGGTGCGACTGACTCATTGCTGAAAATGCCGTGTTGCCGTGGCGGATCGAGTTATCAAGAAGTGCATCAACTGCCTCTTGAAGGATTCTTTTCTCGTTGCGCAATATCACATCAGGCGCATTGATATCAATAAGTTTTTTGAGGCGGTTGTTGCGGTTGATCACGCGACGATACAGGTCGTTAATGTCAGAAGACGCGTGGCGTCCACCCTCAAGAGCAACCATCGGACGAAGCATTGGCGGGATGACCGGAAGTCGTGTCATGAACATCCACTCGGGACGGAGTTCTGCTCCTGCCATCGAGCGGATGAGGCTGAGCCGTTTATTCAATTTGACTCGCTCAACCGCACCGGCTTTCTCAAATCGTTCTTCGAGCGTCTGTGCGAGCTTCCCAAGATCAGTATTCTTAAAGATGTTATAAATCGCTTCCGCGCCAATCTCCGCTTCGAAAAGACCGCCAAATTTCACCGAGTAGGTATGGTAGGTCGCCTCACCAAGGACGATCCCTGTAGCGATTCCTTCGATATCCTTTTTGGTCTGCGTAAAGAGCTCTTTGAGCTTTGTCTTGGTCTTCGCATCAGAGACCGCTTTCACCTTGGTCTTGTATTCGGTATCAAGCTCCTTAAGAAGTCGTCCGCGTTCATTTTCGCTCACCTTGGTGATGATGTATCCGGCGAAGTAAACCACCTTCTCTACATCACTTGCTGAGAGCCCCAAGATAAGAGCGATACGTGACGGGATGCCACGAAGGAACCAGATGTGCGATACCGGGGTTGCCAGCTCGATATGCCCCATACGCTCACGGCGCACGATCGAGCGAGTCACCTCAACACCACACTTCTCACAGACGATACCTTTAAAGCGGATGCCGCGGTATTTACCACAGTAACACTCAAAGTCCTTCTCCGGACCAAAGATCTTCTCGTCAAAGAGTCCGTTCTTCTCTGCGCGTTGTGTACGATAGTTGATGGTCTCAGGCTTGGTCACCTCCCCATGTGACCACTCGAGGATACGATCCGGGCTCGCGAGCCGCAGTGAAATCGTGTCGAAATCTTGCTTTGTGTGTGAATCTTTTTTCATAGGCTACTCTTCGTTAGACTCTTCGCTCTTAAGTTCGACGTCAAGTGAAAGTCCTCGCAAATGCTTGAGTAGGACATTAAACGATGCCGGGGTGTTTAGTTGAGAGATGTGACCACCCTTCACGATAGTGTCGAAGGCGGCTGATCGCCCGACAATATCGTCCGATTTGATGGTGAGCACTTCACGGAGCGTATATGCGGCTCCATATCCAAGAAGTGCCCAGACTTCCATCTCTCCAAATCGCTGACCACCACCCTGAGCCTTTCCGCCAAGCGGTTGCTGGGTGATGAGTGAGTATGGGCCGATTGAACGCATGTGGATCTTGTCCTCCACCATGTGGTGAAGCTTAAGGATATACATATAACCAACTGCCACATCCTGATCAAACGCTTCTCCGGTGCGGCCGTCAAAGAGCTCCATCTTACCGTTCTTGTTGTGCCCCGCCCTCTCAAGCTCACTCTCAATCTCCTCTCCGGTTGCGCCGGCAAATGGTGGTACGATTGCTTGGTAATCAAGCGTATTTGCGGCAAGTCCGAGGTGCATCTCAAGAATCTGCCCGAGGTTCATACGAGAAGGCACACCAAGTGGCGTGAGAATGATGTCAATCGGCTCACCGTCTGCTGAGTATGGCATGTCTTCTTCAGGAAGAATGTGTGAGATCACACCCTTGTTTCCGTGACGCCCCGCCATCTTGTCTCCAACTGAAATTGGGCGGAGTTGCGCTACTTCAACATGGATACGCTTAATGATGCCTGATTCGAGATTGTCACCATTCTCACGCGAGAAGATCTTTACCCCGACCACGCGACCGCGCTTCCCTCCCTCAAGACGAAGTGAGGTGTCCTTCACATCTTTTGCTTTCTCTCCGAAAATTGAGCGCAAAAGTCGCTCTTCCGGCGTAAGCTGTGTCTCACCCTTCGGGGTGACCTTTCCAACCAGGATATCACCCGGTCGCACCTCAGCACCGATACGAACAATTCCTTCCTCATCAAGATTCCGAAGCTTTACTTCACCAACATTCGGGATGTCGTGTGTGGTCACCTCAGGACCGAGCTTGGTATCGCGAACCGAGACACTGAACTCTTCAGTATGAATACTGGTAAAACGACTATTCTTTACGAGCCGCTCAGAAATAATAATGGCGTCCTCGTAGTTCGCTCCTGACCATGACATGAACGCAACACGGATGTTCTGCCCGAGTGCCACCTGTCCATTATCACTCGACGTGTTGTCGGCAAGGAGTGCTCCTTTCTTAACCTTCTGCCCAACTGAAACCACCGGACGGTGGTGTGAGACGCCGAAGTCGTTGGTGCGCAAGAAATTCACAAGTGAGAACGTCTTTTTCTCGCCCTTGTTGGTGGTTAGTTCTATCTTCTTTGCGTCAACATAGGTAATCTCGCCAGATTCAGGAGCATAAATGAGTCGTCCTGAGTCGCGGGCAATCTGTTCCTCAATCCCTGTTGCCACAATAGGCGCCTCCGGCAAGATACACGGAGTCGCCTGCTTCTGCATGTTTGAACCCATGAGTGCGCGGTTCGCATCGTCGTTCTCAAGGAACGGAATCATTGATGGGGCGATTGAGAACGCCTGGTTTGTTGCGACATCGATATACTCAATATCTTCACGAGGGACGAGCGTTGGCTCGCCGGCGATACGCACCTCAACCACCTTCTCTGTGATGAGGCCGTCTTCCCCGTATGACGTTGCGGCATGTGCTATTTTTCGTCGCTCCTCTTCAAGCGCGTTTAAGTACTCGATCTCTCCGGTAACCTTGCCACCTGAGACTTTTACATATGGTGTTTCTATGATGCCAAACTCATTGATTCGTGCGTATGTCGAGAGGTGAAGGATAAGACCAATGTTCGGTCCTTCCGGTGTGTGGATCGGACAGAGGCGTCCGTAGTGAGACGGATGTACATCGCGCACCTCGAAGCCGGCGCGCTCACGAGTGAGTCCACCCGGACCGAGTGCTGAGAGCGTGCGAAGATGCTCCATCTCAGAGAGAATGTTCTGCTGACTCATAAACTGAGAAAGCTGGTTGGTCGTAAAGAATTCTTTGACCGCCGCTTGGAACGGTCGCGGGTTGATAAACTGCATTGGAAGTGTTGTCTCCGCCTCAACCGTTGACATGCGGTCCTGAATATTTCGCTTCATGCGACTCATACCAACACGGACCTTTTGCTGAAGTAGCTCACCAACGTACCGCACACGACGGAAGCCAAGGTGATCAATATCGTCAGCGACCGCGTCCGGTGTATTGTTGAGAGAGATGATGTTTGAGACGATCAGGACAATATCATCAAGCGAGACCGTGCGTCGCTCAAGCTCCTTGCCGTCAATCGACATACCAAAACGCTGGTTGAAGTGTCGTCGACCTACTTTGGAGAGGTCATATCGCTCTTCACTAAAGATTGATTGGATATACTCCCGCGCATTTTGCGCGGTCGCAAGATCCCCGTCACGGAGACGTCGGTGAATCTCAATATATGCTTCATCGACTGTTTTTGCGGGATCCTTCTCGAGCGTTGCTTCAAGCGCCGCCTTTGCGTTCGGGTTCCCTTTAAGAAGGTCGAACATGTCCTTGTCATAGGTCGCGCCCATGATACGCAGAAGTGATGTGACCGGGAACTTTCGCTTACGATCGATCTTAACGTAGATTGCACCGTCTGCTTCCGACTCGATTTCAACCCACGCACCACGCGCCGGTATGATCTTTGCACCAAAGTGCGATTTGCCACGAAGCTCTTTCGTACCAAAAAATACGCCAAACGAGCGTGCAAGCTGCGGCACGATAACTCGTTCAACACCGTTGATCACAAAAGTCCCGTGATCGGTCATCATTGGGATATCAGCAAGAAAAATCTCCTGCTCCTTGGTTCCGCCAATGGTTTTATTCTTAAGAGACACGATCGCGCGCAGCGGTGCCTCGTAGGTGAGCATGTTCTTCTTGGCAAAGTACTCGTCATACTTTGGCTCACCAAACTCTATCTTTGAGATCTCAAGATCAAACTTCTTGCTTGAATAATCTTTGATCGGAGAAAACTCATCAAATATCTCTTTGATGCCTTCTTCAATGAGCCAGCGGTATGACTCGAGTTGTGCTTCCACAAAGTGTGGGTACTCAGCTTTCGGCTCTTTGAAGCGGCCGAAGATCTTTGTGTCTTTTGTCTCTAGCATGTCGCGCGCGTGATTTATGTGGGAGTAAACAAAATAACAGCACAAAGATAAACTTCAATAGAAGTTTATCTTGAAAGTGTGTTGTGTGATTCGATTTGTAATCTGAGTACTCAGCCTGTTGAATACTCAAAAACGTATTAAAAAGAAAGCGTCAGTTACTCAATCATCTCAGAAAAACGTATGTTGCCATACTACACGAAGCCTTTGAAGGTGTCAAATCCGTCCTTGAGAGAGGTGTGTATAGCGCCGCGGGACTATCACAAATTAAAAGACCCGACGCATACGCGTCGGGTCTTCTGCAAAGAAGAGCTCTCAGTAGGGCCTGGGCACCCAAGACTCAGCGAGCGCGGACTTGATTGCGGGTTGTCTGCTTGCCGCAGCAGAGACTGTGTCGCAGTCGTTGCCGTGACAGCGGTCGCAATGTCCGCAGTTCAGGCAGCTCCGCTCTGATTCTTGTTGTGAAGACTGATCGTCGATTATTGGCATTGTAAAACCCCCTAAGGTTTTTAGCAGACCCCCGTGGCCTGCCTTATTTCTGTTGACTATAGTATACAAAAAATAAGATCTGTCAATAGCTTCTTATCCACACTGAGCGACGAATCTTGATATATATGCCTGGTGTTGTTCGTTTACTTACTTCTCTTTTTTTTCCACTCCTCTATCTTCTTATGATGACCTGAGAGTAATATTTTAGGAACTCGGTATTGTTTATCCTTCCAAACGAGCACTTCGGGGCGTGTGTACACCTCGCTCGCGCTCACTCGCTCTTCTTCGAGCGACTCGTACGCGCCGAGCACCCCGGGGATCTGCCGCACCATCGCGTCGATCATGACTGCTGCCGGAAGCTCTCCACCAGTGAGCACATATGGTCCGATCGAGACATGTTTTGCTTTGAGTATCTTTGCGACACGCGCGTCTACTCCTTCGTAGTGCCCACAGATGAAAACAATATGTTTGTATTTCTTTGTGAACTTGCGCGCAAGATTATTCGTAAACTGCTCGCCGCTTGGCGAGAAAAAGACCGTAAGCACATCTTTCTTTCGCCCGATAGCCTTCCCTGCTGCGCGGAGCACTGACGCTGCCTCAAGGACCATACCGGGGCCACCGCCATAAGGTTTTTGGTCAACCCTATTGTGCTTGTCTTTCGTGTAATCGCGCGGATTATAAAATGAGACTTTTATTTTTTTGTCCCTTTGTGCGCGCCCCAAGATCGATGCATCGAGATACGGCTCGATGCTCTCGGGAAATAAAGTAACTATGTGAAAATGAATCATGTTTAGGTGTTAGGTTATAGGTTATAGGTGATTGGGTTGTAATTCAAGTTCCTAAGAAAACACCCGGCGAAGCCGGGTGTTTTCACTAAAACCTAAAACCTACTACCTAAAACCTGGTTAGAGGTCGAGTCCTTCCATCGCTTCGTCAACGGTCTTGGTTGCACTTCCTCCTTCCCTACCGCCGGTGCCGCCTGCTGGCTCATTGATCTTGAGGTTTACTCGGGCGTCGTTCTTCATACCAACGACGCGAAGGAGTGTGCGGATCGCTTTCGCGGTGTTGCCTGAGCGTCCGATGATCTTTCCCATGTCCGCGGGGTTCACATTAAGCGTAAGGAGCACCCCCATCTCGTCAACAACGCGATCGATCTTTACATCATCCGGATTATCAACCAGTGCTTTAACTACGTACTCGAGAAACTCTCTGTCTTGTTCCATATAGATCTTATCTGATATTTGTAACGGCCTACTCAGCAGCCTACGCTAAGCAATACCTATCTATAACTATGATGAAGTCCGGAGGTGAAGTCAATGACTCACTTGTGCTTATTCGCTCTTCTCTTCTTCTGCCGGAGCTTCCTCTACTGACTTCTCTTTCTCAGCTGAAGTCTCCTCTGCTGGTGCTTCTTCAGCGGGCGCCGTCCCCTCCGCAGGTGCCTCTGCTGCTTCGGCCGGAATTTCTGCCGACTCTTCGACTTCCTTTACAATCGGAGATTTCTTTGGAAGCACGTTCACCTTCTTCCCCTCAATCACCCCTTGTCCAACAAGTAGGTTGTGTACCGTGTCTGAGACTTGCGCGCCCGCACTGATCCAATGCTTTGCGCGCTCACCGTCAATAACAACTGAGTCCATCTTTGGGTTGTAGTTGCCAAGCACCTCAATATACTTCCCGGACTTTGGTCCGCGAGTTGATTCGGTAACGACCACGCGGAATGACGGGTCATTCTTGCGGCCAATTCGTGCTAATCTAATCTTTAACATGCGCTCTAATGTACCAGAGCGGGCGTCCTGCGTCAATCTCCTCTGAGTTTCCAGGCGTAGCTCTCGTGTTATACTCAACAATCATGACATCACAGAAAGAAAATACTATAGAAGGAATAATCAGCGTCACCGGACGCGGCATCGGCTACGTCACTGCAGAGGGATTTGAGCAAGATATCGAGATTCCCGAGGGGTCGCTCAACACAGCGCTCCATGGTGATACGGTTGAGATTGTCCTCCTTCCGAAGCGTGCGGATATACGCCAACAAGGCGAGGTTCTTAGTGTCAAAGAACGAGCACGAACCCGCTTCGTCGGGACAATCAAGCGTGAGAGTGGCATGTATTATCTCGTCCCTGATGAACGACGTATGTACGCAGACATTGTTGTCACCGAAGGTGCTGAGGCGACTCCCGAGAATACAAAGGTGCTTGTCGAGCTTTCCGAGTGGCACGACCCGCGCAAAAACCCGCATGGCAAGGTCATCCAAGTCATTGGAAAGAAAGGCGAGCACGAAACCGAGATGCAGGCCATCTTGATTGGACACGATGTCGACACATCATTCCCTGCTGACGTTGAGACACAAGCTCTAAAGATAGGAGAAAACCGTGAGATCACCGAAGAAGAAGTCACAAAGCGGCGCGACATGCGAGAAGCAACCACCTTCACCATCGACCCGGCAGACGCGAAAGACTTTGATGATGCACTCTCGGTTACGTTTATTGATGAAGACACGATTGAGGTCGGAATCCACATTGCCGACGTCACCCACTACGTACGGCCCGGCTCAGCGATTGACGAGGAGGCACAGAAGCGCGGCACGTCAATCTACCTCGTTGATCGCACTATCCCCATGCTCCCCGAGGTACTCTCAAACGACGTATGTAGCTTAAACCCGAACGAAGATAAGCTCGCTTTCTCCGCGGTCTTTGAACTTAATCGAAATGCAGAGGTAAAAAGTCGTTGGTTCGGTCGCACCGTGATCCACTCAGACAAACGCTTTACCTACCAAAGCGCGCAAGATGTACTCGACGGCGCATCGGGAGAATACGAGAAAGAGCTCAAGGAGATGGAACGACTCGCAAAAGAACTTCGTGCAGGACGTTTTAAGGAAGGATCGATTGCGTTTGAGAGCGATGAAGTGAAGTTTGAACTCGACGAGAAAGGAAAGCCGATTAACGTCATTGTAAAGGAGCGCCTTGAGACCATGATGATGATTGAGGACTTCATGCTCCTTGCAAACCGCGAAGTCGCCCGATTCCTCTATGATGAAAGTAACGGCACGAGCCAACTCAGAGATACTGTTGTCTACCGAATCCACGACGCACCAGACGAAGAGAAGATCCAAGAACTCGCGGTCTTCCTCAAAGCAATCGGCTACGATCTCGAAGAGAAGCAGGGTGTTGTACGCTCGCGTGATATCAACAAACTCCTCGAAGCGGCAAAAGGAAAGCCTGAAGAAAAGCTTATTCAGACCGCCACTATTCGCTCAATGGCAAAAGCAATCTACTCGACAAAGAATATTGGGCACTTTTCGCTCGCCTTTAGTTACTACACACACTTCACTTCTCCGATTAGGCGCTACCCGGACATGATGGTGCATCGCATCCTCGCCCACTACCTCGGTGGTGAGAAGGTACCGCACGACGAACTCCAGCGCTACCGCAGACTCGCGATTGAGTCGTCTCAGCGTGAAGCCGACGCAGTTGCTGCAGAGCGCGAATCAATCCGCTACAAGCAGGTTGAGTATATGCAAGACCATGTTGGCGAAATGTTCGACGGCATCATCAGTGGCGTCACCGACTTTGGTGTTTTTGTTGAGGAGAATAAGACGAAGGCGACCGGCATGATTCGTCTCCGCGACCTCCCGGACGACTACTATGTGTTCGACCGCTCAAAGTACGCAGTTGTGGGCGAGCGCACCAAGCGCGCCTACCGCCTCGGCGACTCGATTCACGTTAAACTCGCCGAAGCAAGCCTTGATGACAAGCAACTCACCTGGAAACCGGTATAAAAGGATACGAAGATAAACGCCACACATGTGTGTGGCGTTTATTTTTGTACTATTTCGCTACCTGCACTGCTTCGTCGAATTTGACCGAGAGAAGTTTTGAGATGCCGTCTGACCCCATAGTGATCCCGTAGAGGATACCGGCGACTGACATCGTCTCACGATTGTGGGTAATAAGGATAAGCTGCGTCTTCTTCGCAAGCTCTTTAATCATCTCGCCATACTTACGCGAGTTAGCCTCATCGAGCGCCGCTTCGGTCTCATCGAGTATCAAAAATGGCGGTGGGTTCACCTGGCTCATTGCAAAGAGAAGCGCGATTGAGGTAAGTGCACGCTCACCACCGGAGAGCATCTGGAGTCCCTTCACTTTCTTGCGTGGAAGCGAGACACCAATATCAATACCGGCTTCTATCTCGGCTTCTTCCTCTCCCAAATCTCCCGTAAGAAGCATATTGTTCTTCACACGCTTCTTCTGTTCAAGCACCGTAAGCTTCGCCGAGCCGCCATCAAAAAGAAGTTCAAAGAAGTGCTGGAACTCCTTGTTGATTTTAACAATCCCCTCTCGAAACTTCACCGCCAACTGCTCATCAAGGTCGGCAATGACGCGCTTGAGTGACTCACTCGATGTCTCGAGGTCGCGCACCTCGCGCTCAAGAAACTCGTCGCGCTCGCTCGCCTCTTGGTACTCCTTGAGCACCTCGTCGCTTGAGCCGCCCCCGGCTTCCTCAACACGAATCTTCAAGCGCTCAACCTCCCGCTTCCGCTCCTCTTGAGAGCTCCGCGCCTCAGCGCGTGCCGCGTCTTCGTTAAGCGTAATATCCGCATAGCCAAGGACAAGCCTTCCGCCGAGTACTGCCCCTTCTTCCACATCACGATTAAACTCTGCTTCCTGCTGCTTGAGGACCTCTTCGTCACGCGCCAGGTCACGCAATGTACCCTCAACCGTGTTCTTCTCGGTTGTAATACGGAAGACCGCACGCTCAGCATCACGCCCCTCTTCCCTGCTCTCATCAAGCTCCTCTTGGAGCTTTTTGTATGTCTCCCTGAGCTCGGCCTCCTTTGTTTCTGCTTCCTTGAGTTTACCGTCAAGCTCATCTTTTTCTTTGCGGAGCGCTTCAATATCTCCATGGCCATCTTCGACTCCTTCTTGTTCTTTGTGTGTATTGAAAAATGAGACGACAAGCGAGCGAACCTTCTCAAGCCCACTCTTTACTCGGTCAAGCGAATCGAGCGTCATTGCATCAGCAACCTCACGTTCGATATCGTCAGCGAGCATCTTTACTGCAGACAGTTTGACAACACTGTCGGCCGTACGCTGCACATGTTTCTCCGCGTATGAGATCTGGCCCTCGAGCCGCCCCACTCTCCGAGCAAGCTCGTCGCGCTCTTTGCGGGTCTCCCTGAGCTTCTGCTCCACCTCGAGCACCTCTTTGCCACGAGCGTCTTCTTCTGAAACCTTCTCCAGTGTTGCACGGGCTTCGGCAAGCTCGGCATTGAGTCGTGCGAGCTTCTCGCGCGGCTCAGCCGCTCGTACCGCGATATCCGCTTTCTTGCTTGTAATATAAAACTCTTCACGCCTGAGATAGTCGCGCAAAAGCTCGGTGAGTTCTTCGCGCATCTGCTTTGAGCGCTCAATCTTCTCGACCTGTCGTTTAAGGAAGCGGAGATGCGGCGCGATCTCCTTACGCAAACTCATAACCTGGTTGATATTTTCTTCCGTCTGCTCAAGCTTCTTCTCGCTCTCCTTTTTCTTGTATTGAAAGATCTTGAGCCCGAGCGCATCCTCAATCATCTCGCGACGCTCTTTGATACTCGCCGAGAGAAGCCGATCAGCCTCGCCCTGCGAGATGATATGGTGCCCGGACGAGCCGATATTTGCACTTGCAAGCAGTTCAGCGACATCCTTGAGTCGCACGGAGCTTCCGTTGATGAGGTACTGATTCACTCCGTCGCGGTGCACAATACGCTCAATGGTCACTTCGTCAAAATCGATATCAAAGAGCCGTGAGGTATTGTCAAAAGACACTCTTGCGGATGCGCGATTCCCGCGCGACTGGGTGTGTGAGCCACCCCAGATAAGGTCTTCGCCACGCTTGGTACGCATCGACTTAAGCGACTGCTCGCCGAGCACAAAACGGAACGCTTCGGCGACGTTCGACTTTCCCGAGCCATTGGGGCCCACAATAGCGGTGATTGCTGAGGCAAACGTAAGCTCGCTCTTCTTCGCAAAAGATTTGAATCCGGAGAGTTCGAGTGATTTCAAGTACATAGATACGCCCTATTATATCAAAGAAAACCCCGGCGCGCCTAAAGGCGCGCCGGGGTTTTTGCTCACAATTACCACCCCTTGAGTTCAAGTGCTGCTTGTGCCGCATCCTGCTCTGCCTCTTGTTTTGAGAGCCCTTTACCAGTCGCAATCTGCGCTTTGTCGAGATAAACACCGATCACAAATGTCTTATCATGATCTGGTCCACGCTCTTCAACAAGCTCGTAGCGCGGGGTAATACCAGCGTGCTCCTGTGCCTGCTCTTGAAAGCGACTTTTTGCGTCTTGCCAGAGACCCTTCTCGACGATATCTTCAGTGAGATGAAAGAGGTTGTCGTCAATAAACTTCTGCGCCGCTTCGTAGCCCTGATCGAGGTAAAGCGCGCCCGCAATCGCTTCAAAAGTGTTTGCGAGAATATACTGACGCGCTCGCCCGGTGTCCTGCGCCTCTCCTTTTGAGAGACAGAGGTATTCATTCACTCCAAGCTTATCTGATGCCGCTGAGAGCGAACCTGTATTAACGAGTGCCGCGCGATACGCAGTAAGCTCGCCTTCGGTCTTCTTGGGGTACTTCTTATAGAGAAAATCAGTCACCACGAGCTCAAGAACCGCATCCCCAAGAAACTCGAGTCGCTCGTTGTGTTCAAGACCACTCTCTTTGTGCTCATTGATATATGAACGGTGAATAAACGCTTGCTTAAGCAAGCCGATGTCATTGAAAGAAACGCCAAGTGCCGTTTCAAATTTGTGTATATCTTTTTCCATATTCAGTATTACTCTTCTGCCTCTTTCGGTTCATCATTCTTCACGAGCAAATTGATTGCGGACGTGATTATTGGGAGGATATCATCGTAGAAATTGAGGTCAAGGATATTCGAGAGTTTGAACCACTTCGCGTCGTCCAACCCACCTTTGTTCTCAGGAAGCATAAGATCATCAAACGGCGCCTTGGCGAGGTAGTAGATCACCTGCTTGCGGACCTTGCCGTTCTCTGGATGTGTCGCGACATACTCATTGGTGCCGAGTTTTTTCTCAGTCGATACCTCAATACCGAGTTCTTCCTTCACACTACGCTTAATCCCATCCTTGATCTCCTCGTCTTCCTCAACATGCCCTTTGGTGAGCGTCCAGTGTCCGAAGACGTCATGCACGAGTGCGAGGTATACCTCTTCACCTTCGCGCGCATACACCACCGCGCCACCAAGACGCTCGATTGGCATGTCCTCATACGGTACCTCTTTCTTCTTTTTCTTCTTTGAGGTCTCGTGTTTGCCCGGCTCGCCAAGCTCTTTATACACTGCACCAAGAACTCCGTTCACGAACCGGCCACTACTCTCTCCACCAAAGGTCTTGGCGAGTTCGATTGCCTCATTGATCGCAACTTTCGCCGGCACTTCTGCGCGATCCGCAAAGAGAAGCTCTGCCAACCCCATCCTCAGCACATTGCGATCAACTACCGATATCTTCTCAATTGGCCACTCGGGTGCTGCTTTTACAATAATATCGTCGAGTTCCTTGCGTTTTGAGACCACAGTATCAAGGAGTCGCTTCATAAACGAAATATCGCTCGAACCCGGAGCAAATTCGTCCGTGTTTCGAGCGAGCGCCTCATCGATATCCACACCTTTTCCTGCCACATCATCAAAATCAACCTCGAATAGAGTTTGAAGAACAATACTTCTTGAAAGGTGCCTATTTGCCATATCTAAAACAAATGTGTGGAACCTCCCCAGCTAAACGCCCTGCGTTTACTTTGAAGATTCCTCCGGAGTCTTTGTATCACCCTCTCTCTCGGGTGTTGCCTCCCCCATCTCCCGCTGTCGTGCCTCGGCCTTTACGGCTTTCTTCTCGGCCTTTCGAGCGACGTCGAGGACAACACGACCGCGGTACTGACCACACTCTGTGCACGCCCGGTGACGAAGCTGTGGTGCCTGACAGTTCGGACACGTCGAAACACGCGGCTCAACAAGCCCGTGGTTACTCCGGCGGCTGCCGGTTTTTGATCGTGTAAGTCGCATCCGTGCTCCCATATGACGAGATTATACATGATATCTTACGAATCGCAAGATGTCGTGAAGCGTTAGGTTTTAGACGCTAGGTGGTTAAGGACGATGAGCGCCAACCGGCGACTAGAAACCTCTTAAGAAGCTGCGCCGATGCAGCGGGCACAGTCCGTGCTCCTCTATCGCCTCATAGTGACGTTTCGTGCCGTATCCTTTATGCTGCTCAAAACAATACTCAGGATGACGCTTCCCCATGTGTGTCATGTAGCGATCACGGGTGACCTTGGCAACAATCGAGGCAAGCGCAATTACGTGTTCTTTCTCATCCCCTTTAATGATGGTCTGTTGGTTCACATACTCCTCCGGTGCCTTAAGCCCCCCGTCGAGAAGCACGAGACATTCCCCCGGGTCGACACTGAGCTTTTTAAGCGAGCGGGAAAGCGCAAGTCTGATTGCATACGCAATCCCTCTTTCATCGATTACCTGCTCACCCACCGAGGAGACCGCATAAATGACACCTGACTCCTTTATTTCGGTAAACCATCCTTCTCGTTTTTTTTCAGTAAGCTTCTTGGAGTCACGAAGCCCATCGAAGTCCTGCCATGATGACTCGCGTGAGAGCAACACGGCACCAACTGAAACCGGCCCTGCGACCGGCCCACGCCCCACTTCGTCGATTCCGATAATATACTTGACCTTTTTCATAAGGAGTTTTCCTCAGGGCGCCTCATCTGCCGCGAGTGGTATACTAAGTCTATCATGGTATCAGAGAGACCGTTTTTGCATCTTCATACCCACAGCCACTATTCCCTTCTTCAAGCGCTTCCGAAGGTTCCTGAGCTCATCAAGCGGGCGAAAGAAGAGGGTATGGGGGCACTCGCACTCACCGACAATAGCAACCTCTACGGCGCAGTTGAGTTCTACCAAAAATGTCGGAAAGAAGGTATTAAACCAATCATTGGGATTGATGCGTTCGTCGCGGTGCGCACCAAAGACGACAAAGAGCCGCGCATTGACAATCGCTGGTCGCGGCTCGTACTACTCGCAAAAGACCAAACCGGCTACAAGAACCTCATACAGCTCGTAACCGCCGCACACCTCGAAGGTTTCTACTACAAACCACGCATCGACCATGCGCTCATCGAGAAGCACAAAGACGGGCTCATTGCCATTCTCCCCTCCTTCTCAAGCGAAGTCTCTCTTGCATACAAGGGGAATGATCCGGATAAGGCGCGCGAGAAGCTCAAGTGGTACAAAAGTGTATTCGGAGACGACCTGTACCTCGAACTCACGCACCACCCTGAGATCGCCGGACACCAAGACCTCATGCAGCAGATTGTCGAGCTTGCAAAAGGCTCTCAGGTGCCGCTCGTTGCCGCGCACGATGTTTACTACCTCGACAAAGAAGATCGACTCGCCCGCGAGACCATGATCAAGATCCAGACCGGGTCTGAGGTGAACGCATATGAGGAAGAAAAAGATGAGGACTTCTCATTCATATCGCAGGAGACCGCACGCGAGTATTTCAAAGACTATCCGGAAGCACTTGAGAATACACAAAAGATAGCTGACGCGTGCAACCTGGAGATCGAGATGGAGTGGCAATTCCCAAACTTCATTATTGAGAGTGGGCGTGAACCGGATGATGAACTCAAACACGTGGCGTACGAGGGTGTAGAGCGCCGCGGACTCTCACTTGAAGACCCGGAAATCAGGGAGCGGCTCGACTACGAGCTTGGTGTCATCAAACAAAAAGGCTACGCCACTTATTTCCTCGTTGTTGCCGACCTGCTCAAAGAGGCGCACCGCAGAGGGATCCTCACCACCATTCGTGGGTCAGTCGCGGGCTCACTCACCACCTATGTACTCGGCGTCACCAACGTGGACCCGGTTGCGTACAAAATCCCGTTTGAGCGATTCTTGAATCCGGAGCGACCGTCAGCACCGGATATCGACATGGACTACGCCGACAACCGGCGCGATGAGATGATCCAGTACGCGCGCGAGAAGTACGGCGAGGACAAAGTGGCACAAATCGGCACCTTCGGTACCATGCTCGCCCGCGGCGTGGTGCGCGATGTCGCGCGCGCCCTCGGGCACCCCTACTCGCTTGGCGATCGCATCGCGAAGCTCATCCCCTTTGGTTCACAAGGCTTCCCCATGACGATCGATAAAGCGCTTGAGATGACGCCGGAGCTTGCTGAGCTTTATAAAAAGGAAACCGAGGTAAAAGAGGTTATTGATCTTGCGAAGAAGATTGAGGGGCGCGCGCGCCACATGGGTATCCACGCCGCCGGTGTGGTGATCGCGCCGAAGCCACTTACCGAATATGTACCGCTTCAGTATGACCCGAAAGGAAGTGGTAAGCTCGTGACCCAGTACGATATGCACGCGGTCGGCGAAGACGGCATCGGACTTTTAAAGTTCGACTTCCTCGGCATCACCAACCTCGCAATTCTCGCTGACGCAATCGAGCGAGTAGAGGCGATTCATGGCGAGAAGATAGACATTGAGAACATCCCTCTTGATGACACAAAAACATTCGAAATGCTCGCGCGCGGCGAGACCATGGGCGTCTTCCAACTAAACGGCTCAGGCATGACCCACTTCCTCAAGGAGCTCAAGCCAACCAGTATTTATGATATCAACGCGATGGTCGCCCTCTATCGCCCGGGGCCAATGGACAACATCCCCGAGTACATCGAGCGCAAACGAAACCCCGCACGTATTTCCTACCCCGACCCGCGTATGGAAGAATATCTCAAAGAGTCACTCGGGGTGATCGTCTACCAAGAGGACGTGCTTCTCTCTTCGATCAAGCTCGCCGGCTACTCCTGGCTTGAGGCCGATAAGTTCCGCAAAGCGATTGGAAAGAAGATTCCGGAGGAGATGGCCGCTCAGAAAGAGAAGCTCACCAAAGGAATTGTCGAACATGGCCAGACGAAGGAGTTTGCCGAGAAGCTCTGGAAGCTCTTTGAGCCGTTCCAGGGGTATGGTTTCAACAAGGCGCATGCCGCAAGTTACGGCAAAGTTGCATACCAGACCGCGTACATGAAAGCACACTACCCGGTCGAGTACCTCTCAGCTGTGCTGACTGCTGATTCGGGAGATGTGGAGAAGGTTGCCGAGACGATTGCCGGATGTGCACAGATGGGAATTGAGGTTCTGCCACCGGATATCAACGAGAGCTTCAGTGATTTCTCTGTCGTACCCAACCGAGAGGACCATACAAAGTCGCAGATACGGTTCGGTCTATCATCGATCAAGAATTTTGGCGAAGGAATCGCGAGGAGTATTATCCGAGAGCGAAAAGAAAACGGTCCGTATGCATCGCTCGCAGACTTTCTTGAGAGGACAAACAACAAGAACCTCAACCGCAAGTCACTTGAGTCGCTCATCAAAGCAGGCGCGCTCGACCAATTTGAGCGTCGCGGCACCATGCTTGAGAACATCGACGCGCTTCTCGAATACAGTAAAGAATCAGCAAAGATGCACACAGCGCAAGACTCACTTTTTGGCGCAGGGGTAGGCGCGCCGCATAACACGCTGCGTCTCCCTGACGCCCCGCCGATCGACCCCGCAGAGAAGCTCGCATGGGAGAAGGAGCTTCTCGGACTGTATGTCTCAGGGCACCCACTTGATACTTTCAAGGAGATACTCGACAAACAAAAATACACCATCAAAGAGGCACGGGCGGAGGTTCGGGAAGGAATGCCCATTGTCATCTACGGCATCATCGAGGATGCGCGGATTATCCTTACCAAGAAAGGCGACCAAATGGCATTCCTCCGGATCGCCGACCTGAGTGGCAGTATAGAGTGTGTAATCTTCCCTAAGCTGTTCGCAAAACATAAAGACCTCTTGCAGCCAGAGCGTTGCATTGGGCTCAAGGGGCGGATGTCACACCGGAATGGTGAGGTCAGCATTGTTGCAGAAGCGGTCAAACCGCTCCAAAGAACGAATACCTAACATTTGTGAGTTCTTGTCTGGTATTCTTTGTCTGCTGTGTCTAATCTGCTATGATTGAGCGTATATGAAAGACCTACAGAGCGTCCGCCATACTCTTGCCCACGTGCTCGCTGCAGCCGTCTTAACACACGACCCCAAGGTAAAGATTGCCATTGGTCCTGCAATTGAGAACGGTTTTTATTATGATTTTGAATTCTCCAAGGGAAAGATTCCCGGCGAGGGCGACCTCAAGAGCTTTGAGAAGGAAATGCACAAGATCCTCAAGAAGGGATTCGAGCCGGAGTGTCAGGAAGTATCAGTTGATGAAGCGCGCGAGCTATTCAAGGACCAACCGTACAAACTCGAGCTTATCGAAGGGATTGCAAAAGAAGGAGAGAACATCACCACCTATACAATCGGTGAATTTGTCGACCTTTGTGAGGGTCCGCACGTTGCTTCATCGAGCGAAGTCGACCTGGAGAGCTTCGCACTCTCTCACGTAGCGGGAGCATACTGGCGCGGTGACGAGAAAAACCCCATGCTCACACGTATCTACGGACTCGCGTTTGAAAACAAAGAAGCACTTGATGCGTACCTCGCACAACAAGAAGAAGCGAAAGCACGCGACCACCGCAAACTCGGCAAGGAGCTTGACCTCTTTACCTTCTCAGACCTGGTCGGCCCTGGTCTCCCCCTCTTTACACCGCGCGGTACCCTTATGCGCGACCTGATCGTTGATAAGATCATGTCAATTCAAGAACGTTTCGGTTACACCAAGGTATCAATCCCACACATCACTAAGAGCGACCTGTACAAAACCTCCGGACACTGGGACAAGTTTGGCGATGAGCTCTTCAAAGTACGAGGCAAGAGCGACACTGAGTTTGTTATGAAGCCAATGAACTGTCCGCACCACACCCAGATATTCGACAGTCGCCCGCGCTCATACAAAGAACTGCCACTCCGCTTCGCTGAGACCACCATGGTCTATCGTGACGAACAACAAGGCGAGCTCCTCGGGCTTTCACGCGTACGCAGTATCACGCAGGATGACGGTCATGTGTTCTGTACGTTTGAGCAAATCAGACAAGAGGTTGAGAATATCGTCCACGTTATCAAAGAATTCTATACGAGTCTCGACATGTTCCAAGAAGGAAAGTTCTGGGTTTCGCTTTCAGTCCGCGACCCAGATGAACCTGAGAAGTATCTCGGTGATGCTGCGGGATGGGACAAAGCAGAAAGTGTACTTGAGGATATCGCGAAGCAACTCGACCTTCCCTACAAACGTGTCGAGGGTGAGGCGGCGTTCTACGGACCAAAACTCGACTTTATGTTCTTTGACGCACTTGGTAGAGAGCGTCAACTCGCAACCGCACAACTCGACTTTGTCATGCCGGAGCGCTTTACACTTTCATATGTTGATGAGAACGGCGAAAAAAAGACGCCCGTCATGATCCACCGCGCCATTGCCGGCTCGCTTGAGCGCTTCATGGCAATCATGATCGAGCATTTTGCCGGAGCCTTCCCGCTTTGGCTCTCACCGGTGCAGATAAAGATACTCCCCATCAGCGAGAACCACACCGCGTACGCAAAGGAGGTTGCTGAACAACTGAAAGCAAGCGGTATTCGACTTGAACTCGATGATTCATCTGAATCACTCGGCAAAAAGATCCGCAATACAAAGCTTGAGAAGGTTCCATACTTCCTCGTCATTGGTGAGCAAGAAGTCGATAAAAAAGAGGTCACGCTTGAGAGTCGCGACGAAGGCAAGGTGGGGAGTATGAGTGTTGAAGATCTAACAGCACGCCTCAAAGCCGAGATCAACCCAGAGTAAAACAGTCAAAAATAAACGCCAACCCCGGGTTGGCGTTTATCGTGGCTTACTTGAGCCACTAGAAAATAAACGCCAGGCATAGCCTGGCGTTTATTTTATTAATATTTACGATATCTGGACTTCCATAAGTCCTGTTTGCGGACAGGCAGACAAAATGAATATCCCCGATGACGGACATCCAATGTCCATCAGGCGGTTGTTTGTTAGTTGTGACGGTTGCTGGAATATTCAAGTACCCGGAGAATGGCAACTTTGGCACCGGTTGCCGGAGAGATGCGGTTGCGATCAATCCCTTCGGTGAGGATGTGAATTGCCTGCTCAATATCGTACGCACTCCAAGAGTGGAAACGCTCTGCTGTGGCCGGGTCAACCATCTCAGATGTCTTCTCATCACAACGGACACAGTGAAGTCGATCGAGCTCACACACAAGCGAGACAAGTGTAGTGGTCACATCCTTACCTTCTTTACGATGCTCTTGAATCACACGAAGTGCACGCGCGCTGTCTCCTCGGGCAATCGCCTGGAGAAGCACTGCTGTATGCGTGCCAGCTACAGGAAGTCTGTCGGTAGTATCTGTCTTAATATACGCGGTCTGGTGCGAGTTGTTCTGCTGCTCATGTCCCTCATTGAGAAAAGCTGTGGGGGTCTTCTCAGCCACCACCCGCTTCAGGATAATCCGTGGCACACCACCATCAATCTCAAGGGTGAGCTCGTCACCATGCACCCCTTCTGCCGTCGCGTCATCTGCTATTTCATGAGCATAGAAAGACCGGTTGGCTTGCGCGCGCTCTGCAGGGGCAGAGGTCCGACCGCCTCCAAGAATTGCGCCGATTGAAGAGAAGAGTCGTGCCCCGATGTTGTAGGTAATGATTGCGTATGCAAGAAAGGCACTCCAGAGTATAAGTACGAGCCAGTAGAGTGCGGTTGCGATTGGTCCGGCGTCAAATCCGGTGTACGGGATCTGGCTGAGGGTAATAAATGCGAGTGGGTTCTCCCCCGGTCCTTTAAGTGAGTTGAGCGAGACTGTCGGCGGGTCGATTCCTCCGCCACAATTGACCGTACATCCTGGTGGCGGGGTTGTTGTGACCTCGACTGAGGCACGACACTGTACCGAACCATCTTGCCCGGTGAACGTACCGGTGTATGTTGTGTTGCTGTCCGGTGTAACACTCGTGCTTCCTGAAGTGTCAACTGATCCAATGCTCTGGTCAATCGAACCTTCGATTGTATTGACTGAAGTCCACGAAAGTGTGGTCGACTCCCCTTTTGCAAGCACACTCTTTCCGACCGAGAGAGAACACGATGGTGCTTCCGGGTCTGGTGTTGTTGAAACCTGTACCGACACTGAACATGTTGCAGAGCCATACTGCCCGGTAAAGGTGCCGGTATAGGTCACCGAGCTTTCCGGCGAAACATTTGTGCTTCCGGAAGTTGAAACAGTGCCGACTCCCTGGTCGATAGACCCACTTGATACATTACTCGAAGACCATGAGAGTGACGCAGATCCGCCAAGGGTAAGTGTGCTCTTGTCGACAGAAAGTGAACAGGACGGGGTTGGATCCGGCGTTGGTGGATTCTGGGGCGGGTTTGACGGAGTACCACCTCCCTCATCTCCAGGATCACCCGGGTTACCATTCCCCGCTCCCGAACCACCCCCAAATCCTGAATCTGAGGAGTTTCCGTTACCAGAGCCTGAACCGCTCCCAAATCCACTACCACCAGCAGAGTCGCCGCCACCACCACCTGCGCCGCCACCACCACCTGCGCCGCCACCACCACCTGCTCCAGCGCCACTACCAAAAGCAAGTACCTGTGTTGGGCCTACCTGTACCTGATGCCCCTCAAATGTGATATTGAGCGCAAAGGCAAAAAGTGAAAGTAAAAAAATACAGAAAAGAATCGCCTGCATAAGCGTTGTGTTCATTGTTGATGTCTTTTCTGTGAGTTGATTTTTCATAAGTATAAAAAGGTATGGGAGGTAGGGTGCACTATAGCGCATCTCTACTCCCACACCAAGTTGAGTAGCCCTTACGGGCAATCCAGTACGACGTTCATGTTCGCACCTACTTCCTTAGGATTCCTTGCCAATAAGGCAAGTTCCCCGGGAGCTTTAGGTTTCGTGTTCAGTCGGGTGCTGATGGTGTATTCCATCTTTTCAGTGGGATACACTACCGTACACCCTTCTGCAGAGACTCTCGAGAGTAAAACCTGACTCTCGAGCTCTGACGCAAGCGAACGACTGATGTACTTCTCCCAGTACACAAGGTCCGAGAACTTAGCGTGGTCACCCTGCTTCGAGAGGATGCTCTCCACGCCGTTGCTGCCCGGATAGCTGATCGACGCCGAGGTGGGGACGGTAACCGTGGTTGCGCCACCTTCTTTCCATGACGCGACCAAATCATCGTACAAGTCCCTTGAGACGGCGCCGTCTTCTTCGGCGTACGTCTCGTTGCCTTCATATTCCACGATCTTCATGATCTTCTTCTGAAGGTCTTCAGGGATTGAATCCCACTCCCAGTAGTTGACCCGAATGAAGAACGGATCTTCTGCCAGCTTAGCCAGCGGTATCGGCATAGGAGATACCGACTGCTTGACGCTCTGCGTATTGTGCGGGACTGGTGTCGGCATCTTACGAGCAACGTATGAGACGTTGTCGCAGATGTCCGGGATCACAAGATCCCATTCGTAGCCGCCATAGGTGGCAGTAACGACCCGAGCGCCGTTGTTGGCGTTTGGTTCGTTGACCCACGCACCAGTCCTGACATTCGGCCAGACCCTATGGTAGGGACCTTTCTTGCCGTCGATGGTGTAGAACATACCGCAGAAACGCTCGCCTTCAGAAAGCGGGCGTGTCGTGAGCTTGTTCATCTTGAAGTCCTCCTGCCAGGAGGCACGAACCTCTTTGGGAACATCCCGGAAGAGCCCGATTGCCTGGCCGAGAGTGCCGGCGTATGGGTGTGCGCCGGGGCGTGCCCACTTGCGCAGACGCTCGCCCTGTACGGCCGATGTGGGGCAGGAGAATCCATCGCCAATCCAAGTCATACCGGGAAGAGACCACTCTTTCGGGCGGACTTTCACCGGTCCAGAAGGAGCCCTGACCACAGGAATAGATTCCTGTAGTGAGACCTCTTTGGTCGGCACCGACTCCTGCTCGGTGTTGACGACCCTCACGGGGACCGCACACGCCGCAATCGCCAACGTAGCGACTACGACAACACTGATATTTCTGAGCATGGTTGCTCTCCTTTCCTTTTCTCTTGAACGTTGAAGTCTGATCTCCCGAGAATGCGAGAGAGACGTGAAGAATGTGAACTGGATTATAAAAGAACAAACACTCTCTACTTAGAGAGCTATCTGCGTACGACCTAGATCGTAAGCAGGTAGCTTCCTACGTACTTTGCGCGGACAACGTATCGCTCGTCTTTCTCTCCAAAAGAGTTACAGGTCGCAAGTGTGAGCATCCGCTCTCCACGACTGAAGTCAACAACAACATTTCCCGCTTCATCAAGCACAACCGATGTGACGCGGTATACATATCGCATATCCCCCGAATCAACAAAGATCTCATCCCCCGCACCAAGCTTCTGTAGATTGTTGAATACCTGATAGTTCTTGTTGATGACGCTCGGCAAGTAGCTGGAGTGTCCGAAAAGAAAAATATTTGCATTTTCGGTAAGCACTCCGGTGCCGGGATATCGTACCACTCCTTCCTTGAGGGCACGATCAAGTGCCTCGATCTCGCGGCTCTGTGGATTTTCAATATTAGCATCCACTCCGACTGAAGGGATGAGGATCCGCTTAGGGTCCCCCGCGTACTCACGAGAAGCATACGCAACCTCAGTGCCTGCAGGCTCTCGCTCTGTGATCCTCTCGGGGACAAGCCCAACCATTGAAAGCAAGAAGAGCGTCATACCAAACATAAAGACAAAGAGAAAGAGAAAACGCCACCGCACCGCCACAATGGCGGTAACGAGAGAACCTGTGTGCCCTTTTATTCCTTGGTCTTTCATATAAGATGCTCTGAGCCTTTATACACCAAATATGCAGTATTGTCAAGAAATCCATGCTCTCTGAAAGACTCCCTCCTCCTGAGAAAACTTGACACAGCAGCCGAGTTGTGATACATATTGGTGCACATGAAAAATTTTCCAAAAGCAGAATTACAGCAGCTCGGTGTGAAAGCACTCGCTATTATTGGTTTTATCGCCATCCTCTCAGTCGGACTCTGGGGCTCAGTTCAGATCGCGCGCCTTGCGCCGTCAGTGCTCTCTTCCCTTGCCGCAGTCGCCACTTCTCTTACTTCGGTTTTCGCGCCGGCACAGACCATTACCATCGATACACCGGAATCTATCGTGCCAACAGACAGTGTGTATGAGCTCTCATGGAGCCACCGCAATAAACAATCAGACGCATACACGGCGTCCTTTACGTGTCGTGACGGACTCTCGATACAGAGTCCAAACACCGGCGGTATCTACGAGGAGGTCGTGTGTGATACACCATTTGCATTCTCAAGCACCGAAGGCACGCTCCTTATAATCCCCCTCCTTGAAGGGAGTGACTTTGTGAGTGTTCCTGTAACCATCAATGCGGTGGACACATCCGGTGATACCGCAGCGAGCGGCTCAGTGACCCTTACTATCTCAAAAAGCGGTCTAGGCGCGCCAACGGGAGGAAACACCGCTGGCGGCAATACACTCACTCCGGGAGAGGAAACCACAGGGACCTACGAGATCACCAACGGAGGCACTATCTCAAACCCATCAGGACTCCCTGATCTCGCGGTACATATCATCGGTATCGGTATTGTTGAGAATGATGGCACATTCACTCCAATCGACACCCTCACCGCAACAGACACGAAAGCGGCAATCCGCTTCGAAATCAAAAACATTGGCGACAAGACTTCAGACCAGTGGACATTCAACGCAGTGCTTCCAACTATGCCAATGTATATTTTCCATTCAGAAAGCCAGCAAGCACTCAACCCCGGAGACAAAATTGTCTTCACACTTGAATTCAACCAAATCGACCTTGCAGTTCATGGTGGCGCAATCACCATTAATGCAGACCCAACCGGAAGCATGAAGGAACGCAACGAAGAGAACAACATCAAACAGTTCCCTATCACGGTAACGACCGAGTAACCTTTGCGAAGAACTGGATAACCCAACACAAAACCCGCCTAAAGGCGGGTTTTGTGTTGGTATCTTCAAATAATTAAATATCCAACTGTGCGTACTTCGCGTTCGATTGGATGAATGTCTTGCGTGACGCCACATCAGTACCCATAAGTGTGTCAAAGATGCGATCGGCTTCTTGCACATCCTCAATGGTAACCTGCTTGAGTACACGGTGCTCAGGGTCCATAGTCGTCTCCCAGAGTTCCTCAGGGTTCATCTCACCAAGACCTTTGTAACGCTGGATATGAACCTTCTTTGAACTCTTTGCTTTCGCCTCGCCTGTTTCCGCTTCCTCTGCGTCTTCCTCCACATCAGTTGCTCCCTCCGGTGTCTCTTCAATCACCTCGGCATCTTTCCCAAGGATTTTTATCTTATCATCTTCTGTGTACGCGTAGGACACCTCGCGCCCTTTCTTAATCTTATACAGCGGTGGTTGCGCGATGTAGAGGTACCCACCCTCAATGATCGGCTTGAAGTAGCGATAGAAGAGTGTGAGAAGGAGTGTGCGAATGTGCGCTCCGTCCACATCAGCATCGGTTGCGATGATGATCTTGTGGTAGCGAAGCTTTTCAATATCAAATGTATCTCCAATCGCAGTACCAAGCGCAACCACGAGTGATTTAATCTCGTTCGAGGCAAGCATGCGGTCGAGACGTGCGCGCTCAACATTGAGAATCTTGCCACGAAGTGGGAGGATCGCCTGTGTGCGCCGGTCGCGTCCCTGTTTTGAGGAGCCTCCTGCAGAGTCTCCCTCCACAATGAAGAGCTCGGACTCATCAGCATTCCTTGTAGAACAATCAGCGAGCTTTCCGGGGAGCGTGAGCCCTTCGAGCGCTCCCTTGCGAAGTACACTGTCCTTGGCTGCTTTTGCTGCCTTGCGAGCCTTAAGCGCGAGCGTCGCCTTACCGATGATCATCTTAGCGTCCTCAGGATGTTCTTCGAGGAAAGTGCTGAACGCTTCGCTAAAGACACTCTCGACAGCTCCGCGTGCTTCAACAGACCCAAGCTTGCCTTTGGTCTGCCCTTCAAACTGGATCTCCGGCATCTTAACCGATACCACTACCGTGATACCTTCAAGCACATCGTCTCCGGTGAATGCTTCGCCCTCCTTGCCGCCAGCCTTCTTGCTGTAGTTGTTGAGTGTGCGCGTGAGTGCCGTCTTGAAGCCGGTGATGTGTGTCCCGTGTTCTGGATTATAGATATTGTTTGCAAATGCTGAGATGCGTGCTGAGATATCGTCAACGTACTGGAGCGAGATCTCGACCCCAACATCATCCGCCTCTTTTTCAACATAAAAGATATTCTTATGAACCGACTTCTGGTGGCGGTTCTGGAATTTCACCAACGAAAGGAGTCCACCTTCAAAGTAAAATGACATCGACGGACACTCAAGACCGAGGTCGCGGAGATAAAGACCGGCTTCATCCTCGACCCCTCCTGTGTACTCACGCAAGTCGAGGATGGCAATAGAAAGACCTTTGACCAGGTACGCCTGTTGGCGAAGATGTGAGACGATCTTATTCCAATCGTAGGCAATCTCAGTAAAGATTTCCGGGTCAGCCTCAAAGGTGATCACGGTTCCGGTGAGTTTTGACGCTCTTACTTTCTTTACTTTCGCCTTTGCTTTGCCACCCTTGGTGTACTCCTGCATGTACATACCGCCATCGCGGTGCACAACCGCCTTCACATACCTTGAGAGTGCGTTCACCACGGAGACACCCACACCGTGGAGTCCGCCGGAGACCTTATAACCTTCACCGCCAAACTTACCGCCGGCGTGAAGTGTTGTCATGATCGTCTCAAGCGCCGAGACTTTTGTCTTCGAGTGAATGTCGACCGGGATACCGCGACCATTGTCAGCAACACGCACCCTGCCCTCGGGCAAAAGCGCTACTTCAATACGGTCTGCAAAGCCGCCCATCGCTTCATCGCGTGAGTTATCAAACACCTCCCATACGAGATGATGGAGCCCTTCCGGGCCGGTCGTGCCGATATACATTCCCGGGCGACGGCGCACCGCCTCAAGCCCCTCAAGGACCGTGATCTCCTCTGCACCATATTTCCCCGCAGTCTTGGCACCTTTGGGGGTTGCGGTCTTTTTTTCGGTGGTCTCTTTTGCTTTTCTCTCAGCCATAAATAAATATGGTCGCCCCAAATAGAGCTCCATTAGTACCCTTAATTATAGCAAAATAACCCCCAAAAATAAAGTAATTTTACCTGTCCCGACAGCCTTGAGGGAGGGATTGAAAGCACCTCAGAGCGGCTCTATAAAGCCCTGTTCACTATCTCATACCGCATGAGATTATCTTACCGAACTTCGAATCCTTCTTTGTTGCTTAGTTGCACGGTCACACGATTCATGACCGCATCAATATCTTCATCAGAGAGGGTTCTCTCGGGTGATTGAAGGACGAGCCGGTAAGCATACGAGACTCTTCCGTCTTTCGAAAACTCATCAAAGAGTGAGCTTTGTACGAGCAGGTCTCCTGCAACAGACACAATCTCCTCAAGAAGATCATCGGCTGTCACCTTCTCCGGCACCCACACCGCAATGTCGCGAAGTGCAAACGGATAGCTCGAGAATGGTCTGTACACAACCTGCTTTTGCTCGACTGAGACATCGTACTCCTTCGGCTCAGGAAGATTTGCAACTAGCATATCGAGGTTGCACACAAACAACTCTTTATTACTTTCAGACGCCTCGATCTTTTGCTCAAGTTCGCCTGAGAGGTCTGTCAGCACCTCAAGAACATTCTTGCTGTTTGAGGATGCAATACCAAGCGAAGTGTACTCGATGTCGTCCGAAAAAACTTTGCCGATTTCAAAGATGCGCACATCTCCCCCACCAAAAAGCGGTGCGTTCTTGGTGTTGAGTCCAAGAGAACCGGAAAGCCCGCCAACAAGCGATGTGCGGAGGAACTTTTTATCTTCGGCAATCGGGTTCTCAATCTCAATGTCGCCAGACTCACCCATTGAATATGTATATACCTCAGCAAACCCTTTTGTGGTGAGGAGGTCGCGTATCTTCTCTGCATAATAAAAATTCTTATTTACTGAGACCTTCTGTTTCTCTTTCTCCACAGGTATCTCAGAGACATTCTCATACCCATACACACGGCCGATTTCCTCAATAAGATCTTCTTTGATTCTAAGATCAAGCCGCTCAAATGGCACCGCAACAACGAAACGCGGAGCGGTATCCACCATGCGGCGATACCCCACAATATTTGCAAAATTCACATCATGAGCAATATCATTGACCACCACTTGATTGTCGCTACTCTTCCCCGCCGCATGGATCACCTTCCCATCGCCGAGGTAGATACCACAGTGACTCACCCCACTTACAACCGCAGTACCCGGCATGTATTCAATGGTCTGATACTTAACAGCTTGTACGGTTACCTCAGCACCGTCTGCAACTCGCTTGAACGACTCTCGTGCTTCTGTATCCTTCCCAATAGAGAAAACTACGTCCCCCGGCTTTAGGTCGTCTTCAGCCACCTCCTCGCCACATACGTACTGATCAATAGCGATACGCGGCACCCCCACCCCGGCGCGAGAGAACACATATGAGACAAACGACGAGCAATCGAATGCCTTGGGTGCGTCAAACCGAATACTTGCTCCATACTTATACGACACACCCTCGTGTTTCCGAGCTTCTTCAAGGACCCGGTCAATCGGCGACACCCTCTCAAACACGAATCCAAAACGATCGAGTATTTGCTCGACATCCTGTTCCTTCACAGAAGTGCCTAAAAGACTGTTGATCTCCTCAAGTGATACTCCTGTTATGTATGGAATACTCTGCTGTCGTGGAAATATATCAACATACCCCTCAGCTTCGCCGCCGGCGATATCGAGGATGAGCGCAACCACTTCACGAAGGCCGTATGGCGCATACTCCGGCGCAAGTTCATTCTCAAAACGAGTCGACGCATCAGTGCGAAGCTTGAGTATCTGCGAGCTTTTGCGCGTGTGTGCCGGGTTGAAATTCGCAGACTCAAGCACAATGTCGGTCGTTTCTTGATCAACCTCGGCTATCTTCCCACCTTTAATGCCCGCAATCCCGATCGGTGCGTCACTATTACCGTCGGTAATGAGGAGCGTCTGAGGTGTGAGTTCATACCCTTCACCAGTGAGTGTCGTGATACTCTCCCCGTCATGTGCTGAACGCACGTTAATACGATACGCACCGTCCCGCTCCTCAAGCTTCTTCATGTCAAATGCGTGAAGTGGCTGTCCAAGCCCAAACATGACGTAGTTGGTCGCGTCCACAATGTTGTTTATCGAGCGCTGTCCAAGCGCCTCGAGACGCGCTTTGAGCCACTCGGGTGATGGTGCGACTTTTACCCCGCGAATAACCGCAGCGCTATACCTGCGGCACAAAAGAGAGTCCTCGATATCAACCGAGAGAAGCTTCGACTCAGAGAACTCCGGCTCGTCTTCACGAAGCACATCACGATTAAGCGGTATCTCAAAGAGAACCGAGAGTTCTTTCGCGATGCCACGATGCGAGAGACAATCGTGTGCACGGTTTGGCAAGACATCTACATCGATCACTGTGTCGTTCTCTGTCTTCTCGACCCCCTCAATCTCAAACGAATGGAAAGTGAGCTTCTCAGCAAGCTCGTCGGGAGTTGGGAGCTTTGTATCAAAATATGTCTGGAGCCAGTTGTAAGATATGAGCATAGAAGGTAGAAAGTAGAATGTAGTTAGCTATTTTAATAGATATTTCTTGAAAGCGCCAAGCGACCGACCGATACCCAAGGCTGCTTCCTTCATTTCTTCATACTTTTGTACTGTTAGATAGTCAAGATTCTTGGATATAACGAGTAAACTTACCACCTCATTCAGAGAACCTATGGCTATCTCTATGAATCGAGCATAATCTTTCTTAGAAGTACGACTTGATCCCTCGGCAATGTTCAAAGGGGCGGAAACTACCGCGCGGCGCAATTGAGATGTGATACCAAACTGTTCAGATTTTGGAAAATCCAACGTAACTTTATAGACCAGAGTTGCAAAGTCTGTTCCATTTTTCCATATATCCAAATTTTCATAACTTTTTGACATATTGTATCTATCTTCTACCTCCCATTTTCTACTCTCCAATTTAGAACTGATTGACGAACCTGAGGTCGCCTGTGTGAAAGAGGCGCGTGTCATCAATGCCGTACTTAAGCATGCCGAGCCGCTCAACACCGGTACCGAACGCAAAACCCTGCCATTCTCGCGGGTCAATACCTGAGCTCTCAAGCACCTTCGGATGGACCATGCCGGCGCCCATAATCTCAATCCACTTCCCCGCGAGCCGCTCGGGTACATTCTCCCCCACCAAGCGCATATCAATCTCAACCCCCGGCTCCACAAACGGGAAATAGCTCGGACGAAGCCTGACCTCGACATCCGCGCCGAAGAACTTCTCAAAAAAGGTGGTGAGTACCCCCTTGAGGTGCGCTAAGGTCACATCTTTCCCAATCATAAGCCCCTCGACTTGGTAAAACTGCGCTTCATGTGTCATGTCAGTCGCCTCATGTCGATAGACCTTGCCCGGCGCAATAATCCGGATCGGGAGATCGTCCTTGTGCGCTTCCATATAGCGCACCTGGACGGGTGAGGTGTGGGTGCGGAGGAGTTTCTTTGCGTTAAGTGGTTTAAGCCAGAAAGTATCCCACATATCACGCGCGGGGTGATTAGCCGGCACATTGAGTGCGTCAAAGTTGTAGTGCTCGGTCTCGATCTCAGGACCTTCTGCAAAGGTAAAACCCATCTCGCCAAAAATCGCGTTTATTTCGCGGATCATGCGCGTGATGGGGTGTATGTGTGCTGTATGTTCAGCAGTCATACGCCTGAGTATACCAAAAAAGTGCCTTTGGAGCATTACGTCTCCAGACCCGGAAAGCCGAAGAGTGGAACCTTCGAATCTAATGATATATCACCGGGTTCAAGACCTTGGTATTAACATTGTTTCTTTACCCTTCTTACAACTCGTACTCGAATATCTTAAATCCGGTGCCTGTTGGTTCTTTGAAATAAATACTCGCTCCCTTGGTACGGACCATCATACCAGTCGCATCAAAAAGTGTCTGGGTGTTGCGTGGAATTCGTGGATCGATCTCGGTCATATATGCCACTCCATCTGAAACAGTGATGAGGAGCTCATTTGACTGCGGATGAAAATCAAAGAAATCAACAGTCTGATCTTTTACGTGTATGACTTTGTTGCACACCCGCTCCTCACAGAAATACGATGGTGCGCGCCCCACACTATTGACCCAGCGTGCGTAGACCCCATCTTCTTCTTGCCAAAGGACAACATCTCCTTTGCGCTTCACCTCACGCACCACTCCGTGTGTTGAGGTGGCAAGCTCATCCGGGTACTCGTCTGTTTGGAGTGTTGTTGCGGTTGATGTTGCAAAGAGATCAAGCAGGTCTTCGTACTTTGAATCTGACGGAAGCACTTCGACATACGGAATGTGCTCAGGGAGGATAAACGCTGCTGCTTCAGAGACGCGCTGTGGATTTACTTCGAGGATCTTCTCCCATGGTCGATATCCTTCCTTCTCCACTCGCACGTAATACACGCGTGGGGTAAGGTCTTGCACAAAGAAGCCGTTCTTAAGAATCCCGACTTTCTTCCGTACTCTTCCATCAAGGAGAAGTTCCGCGCCCGACTCACCGACCCCGATATAAATACCCCCGGTCTTTACCAAAGAGAATCCCTCACCGAGACGATACCCGGTAGAATAGAGGACGGTTGCCGGAACCAACACAACAAAAACAAGCACCAGGAGTGCCAAGTAAATACGTCGTGTTTTTCTCGGAAGTGGCTGCATACCCACTACTATACCTGGAATCTCCCTTAAGTCGAACGAGTGGCGCGCTTTGGCGTAACCCAAAAGCCCATGTACCGACCGAACATAAGACGTGTCTGCGCATCAAGTCCCGGTATCGCACTAAAGACGATCATCGTTACCGGCACCAAGATCCACTGCAAGGTCATACCAATATATTTCGATCGAGAGCAATGTTGTGGACGCTCCGGTAGAAGTGAGGTCGAGATGATCGCGGAGACGATCAAGCCGCCCATAGCAAGCGTGAGGAAGGTGCGCGCGACGATTGGAAGGTTGTACGAGAGGATTGTGGTACTAAATTCACGCCCACCAACAAGCAGTGGCAACCAGCCGAGCGAGAATAGTATGAGCGGATGTGTGGCAAGCGACCAGAACCCCTCGATCTGAACCCATACCATGCGGAGTCGATCGAAGAGAGAAAACCGCTTGTTCCGTATCGCATGATAGATAATATACGGCACATTCTCGACGCCGTATGTCCACCGTCGATTTTGCTTATAGATATTCTTAAACGTCTGCCACGTGCTCACTGCGAGATTTGCGTCCATAGAAACCGGATACGAGATTGGTACTACCCGATAATCACCGTTGTGCGCAAAAAACATATTCCAGAAAATGCGCGAGTCCTCGCTTACCATATTCTTCTGCCAGTAACCCACTCGGTGAAGTGCCGCGAAGCTTACCGCGTGCGAGGAGAATGTCGCGAGCTTCTCTGGTCGTTCCTGTTGGATCATCTGCCAAAAGGTACCTGAGGTTGCCGCCACACGCGAGAATGACGGTGCCTCCCAGATGTTGTTGTTATAAAGCGGCACCGGCTGGAAAGACGCGTAATCAGGACGCTCAGTGGTAAGGAAATACCAGTTGAGACAAAGAAAGTACTGTGGGTAGACAACTGTATCAATATCAAACGCGGAGACAATGACATCCTTGTAGGAGATACCTTGCGGGTCGAGCACGTGTGTCCGCGCCCACTGTGCGGCATGTGCGATATTTGACCCCTTTCCCGCCATCTCTCCAGGCACATCTTTCGGGTGCACACTAACGCCAATATATCCAAATACCGACCCATACTCAGACACGACACGCTCAGCTATCTCTTGCGCACTCTTCCCCGCCCGCTCCTCAGGAGCAAGCACCACATATATCTTCTTCTTATCACCACTGGTCTCAGCGAGTTTGGCAACAGTCGCTGAGACTGTTGCATAATCTTCTTGATAATACGGAAGCAAGATCAGGTGCCGCAAATGCCCATACGAGAAGTGCTCAAGCATCTTCTCCCAGTCCATATTCATATTGCGCTTCAGTCGACGCCAGTTATGCCGAACATGGAGCGAAAGGTAGATCGTCTTTAGAAGCCAAAAGAGCGAGAATGCGATGATAAGATATGCCGCGGCAACTGGAGCAAAAAATGAGAGGAAGACCACCCCGATAAGGGTCAACCACGAGAGTGTCCCGGGCAAGATCTCAAGTGCGCGATAGAGTAGTCGGTCCCTTCCGTGAAGCTCGCTCGCACGCCCCACATGAAGGTCCTCGGGGAGATATAGACTTGTGTCTTTCATAAAATCGGAGCCACCTGTCAGATTCGAACTGACGACCTACGGTTTACAAAACCGTTGCTCTACCAACTGAGCTAAGGTGGCAAATCTTGATATTGCCTTTACACAGACAATGTATATCACATCAGACCAAGGAGGAGCAACGGTTTTGTACAAAACTTTCAAACAGAGTTTTGGCTCTGTTTGAACTCCCCAACTGGGCTAAGGTGGCAAGTCTTACTTGATGAACCTTCAAACTAACCTGGCTATTCTACACTATTCCCTCTTTCTTTTCCAAGGCTCTGCTTATGCGCCGATACACTCTTAAGAAAGTCAGAGTTCGTCACGCCACGCGAGACTTTCCGTCTCCCCCGAACATACTCAAGCACTCTGAATATCTTTTTCTCGAGCATCTTAAGAAGCGCGAGTAAGATGAGTGCGCTATAGTGCATAAGAACATGGAACACCCGCGCGATGGAGGAATGATCAAGTGTTGGAATACGAGCTCGAACAGATCTTCCGGTCGCATCCACCCATTCATCAACATGGGCACGTACTCGCTGAGCGACTCGCGCACCGCGTTGCAACTCCCAGAGCCGAAATGCCACAAGGAGAACGATGCCTGCGAATGAGGCAAAGAAGATGCTGATACTTATCGCCATATGTACTATATACTGTACCGGGTAAAGTCGGAGACCTCAATACGCTCACCAAACTTCTGGGTCGCAGACTCAATAAGCCCCTTAATCGTAACACTCGGATCCTTGATAAAGTCCTGCTCAAGCAATATCTTCTCTTTAAGATATGCGTCAATCTTGCCTGAGAGGATCTTCTCTTGCATTTCGGCCGGTTTGTCAGCAACCTCTTTACGAAACACCTCCTCGGCGGCAGCGGTTGCCGCGGGGGTCACCTCGTCACGAACCTTAAACTCTGGAGCGCTTGCCGCAATCTGCATAGCGATATCGCGTGCAAGCTGAACAAACTCCTCGTTCTTCGCCACGAAGTCTGTCTCGCACGAGAGCACGATAAGCGTGCCAACCTGTTTTGTGTTGTGAATATACGACTCAACTACGCCGGACCCGAGTTCTCGTCCAGATTTCTTGGCTGCGATATCACCACTTTTCTTACGTAAAAGAACCTTCGCCTTTTCCATATCACCACCTGCTTCCTCAAGCGCCTTCTTGCACTGCATAACCGAAACACCGGTAAGGTCACGAAGTTCCTTGATCTGTTCAGTAGTGATAGTACTCATTGTTTTTTATTTCTTTGAATATGAATAATATTATTCCTCAGTCTTTTTGATGACCCCCTTGTTCTCGCGGTACGCCGCCGCAATACTCTCCACAAAGAAAGTAATGCTCTTCACTGAGCCGTCATTTGCGAGAATCGGATATGTCGCGTCAGCAACATCACAGTCTGAATTCATGAGGGCGATGATCGGAATACCTGCCTTCTTTGCCTCCTCGACTGCAATAGATTCGCGTTCTGTGTCGACAACAAAGAGTGCTGCGGGGAGTGTCTTCATTGGGGTCAGACCACCAAAGGTCTCGGAAAGCGACTCGATCTCACGAGTGAGGAGGAGTTGCTCACGCTTCGTGTATTTCTTTGCAAGCTCCCCGCTCTCCTTCTCTGAAGCGAGTGTCTCGAGGCGTTCAATGCGCTTCTTGATCTCACTGAAGTTCGTGAGCGTTCCGCCGATCCAACGGCTAGTGACATACGGCATATCAAGAGAAAGTGCAGTAGCTGAGACAACTCCACGGGCCTCATTCTTACCCGCAACAAAGAGGACCTGCTTCCCTTCGCGCGCGAGTGAAGCCACAAAGGTACGCGCATCATCGAGAAGCCCTTTAGTCTTCTCAAGGTCAAATATCTCAACCATGTCTTTTGCACCAAAGATGTATGGGCTCGCCGTGGGGTGGCGCCGCGTCTTGCTGTATGCGAAATGAGCACCTGCTTCAAACATTTGCTCGATAGTGTTATTTTCTTTTGTTGTTACAGTATCCATATATATGGTCACGTTTTGTACCACAAGAGTCTAGCAAAAACGGGTTGATTTCGCAAATATATTCTTAACTCGGTCCTTGAATAAACAAAAACTACTCTTACTCCACCTCTTCTGCCGACTCATCCTGAAAAGCCGCAACAATCCCTGAAAGATCGCCATTAAGGATGGCGCCGATGTTTGACCACGACTTCTTGAGGCGATGGTCGGTGATACGGTCCTGCGGGAAGTTGTATGTGCGCACCTTCTCTGAACGGTCAGCTGTTTTCACCTGCTCTCTTCTCTCTTTTGCAGCTTCCCCCGCTGCCTCTTCTTCCATTTTTTGTTCAAGCTTTGCTTGAAGTATTCCGAGTGCTTTCTCGCGGTTCTGTGCCTGTGAACGCTCTGAAGTACAGCGGACGTCAATACCGGTCGGTTTGTGAATGAGCCGCACTGCTGTTTCGACCTTGTTCACATTCTGCCCGCCGGCACCACCGGAGCGCGAGAACTCCATCTCAATATCCGCCGGATTGATCTCAACATGTTTCTTCTTGCGCACCGGCAGGATCATAACCGAGGCTGTTGAGGTATGAATGCGCCCCTGCTTCTCGGTAGCCGGGATACGTTGCACACGGTGCACACCGGTCTCAAATCGGAGAACACGGTACACGTCTTTCCCTTTGATCTCAACAGACGCCTCTTTGTAGCCACCGAGCGAGCTCTTCGATTCATCGAGCGCGCGATATTGCCAGCCCTCCTTCTCCGCAAAACGCTCATACATCATCACCAACTCCTCCGCAAAGAGAGCGGCCTCCTCCCCGCCGGCACCTGCACGAACTTCAAGAATCACCTCATTCGGGAATTGCTCTTCCTCTTCCTCAGCTTTTGTGATCTTTTCCATCTCAAGGATGAGATCTTGTTGCTGTTTCTGGATAGACGCAACCTCCTCTTCCGCGAGTGGCGCGTACGACGGATCTTGTGCCATGTCACGCACACTCAAAAGCTCCCGCTCAAGTCGATCGTATTGATCAACCAAAAATGCAGTCTTGTGGTTTGTGCGATATTCAGTGAGTTTTGCTTCGTCGAGCATGGTATTCATTCTAATACAAAAATGCGTCTGTCGTTAGACGAGACGCACATTCATTTGACTGAGTTATTTCTTCGAACCCTGAGCCGCAGCAGCTCGTGCTTTAAACTTCTCGACTCGCCCCGCAGTATCCATAACCTTTTCTTTTCCAGTGTAGAATGGGTGTGAGGCACTTGAGATCTCTACCGTGCAGAGTGGATATTCCTTTCCATCAGTCCACGTATCAGTTGCATCAGTGGCTACGGTTGAACCAATAAGAAACCGCTCCCCGCTTGAGCTGTCAGCGAAGATGACTTTTCGATACTGTTCCGGATGGATATCCTTTTTCATAGAGGGCACTATACCAGATGTACTAAGGAGTTGCAACGAGGCTAATTCTCGTGCATAGTGGGACGAGATTCAATCATCTAATATCTTGACAAGGTGTCAAGATCTTGGATTTTAGCCAGGGAGATATGCCTATGGGACCTATCGAAGCTACCGCACCGGCATTTGTTGCGGGTAACAAAGTCGCCCTCACCGAGGATTTCTGTGACGACAACTTCTCGTTCGCCAAAGGCAAGACAGGGGTTGTGACTGGGTTCACAAATAGCTGGCAAGTTCGTGTCAGCATATTCAACCCTGACACAAACAGAAACGAGACCATCGAAGTGCCCCGCGAATTCCTGGAGTACTCCTAAGGCAACACCCCGCGCATTGCGCGGGGTGTTATTTTTCTACTACGAACTCTCGAGCACATCGATCAGTCCTTGATACTTCTGCGCAAGCTCCATCACCCCATCTCCGTAAAAGCCATATCGCGGGTTCTTGGCATTTGTCCAGCCGGCGAAGTAGCGAAGTGCAGCAAGGCGCTCAGCGGCGTACGTCCCTTTGTCCGCGCCATTGTCGCTCATCAAAAGCGCTGAGGCTATGAACGCAGTCCGTGGATTCCATGGGTTGGCTGGGTTTTCACCACTTGCGCGTGCAATGCGTTTCTTATAGAGATTCCACGTCGATGGAATAAACTGTGCCGGCCCCATAGCACCACCGTACCCATACGATGGTGGACACGAGACCACCTGCCCGTAAGGATTGATACCCAACTCACCGGTGATTGCAAAGAAAGGATCTACGTCGCGACTTGGATGCATAACGTGCTTAAAGTACCGACCGGTGTTAACCCCTTTGCCGTCTCCTTTGTTGGGGTCGTTGGTCAAGAGACACTGCCCTACATTCTCGCCAAGATTCGTCTCTTGCGCCAAGATGCCGAGTATCAGTGCCGGTCGCACACCGGTGATGTTTGAAGCCTCGAGTGCATATTGGTACGCCTCAGCAAACGGGATTGGCGCGCTACCTCGAAGTGTAAAGAGTTCAGCTCGAATCTCACCCGCAGTCCGGCGTTTACTGGTGATCAGTTGTTGGTATGCCGCCTCTTCACCCTTGGTGATATCGAGGATTCTCTGACGTTCGGCTTCGCGCATCTCTATCTTCTGCTTCTCAAATACCTGAATCTTGCGAAGCTCTTCTTCAGAAGCGCGCCGATCAATAAGTATTTCCTTCTGCGCCTGGGTATCTTCTTTTGTCAGCGCAATCTCGTCAAATGAGACACTGAGCCCCGCCTTGATTGACTCAAAGTTGTCGATGTCCTCAAAGAAATCCGAGACGTTCCCGTTCCCCAGCACCACTTCAGCAAGAGAATAGTCATCAATCTCGTTTGTCTTTCTTAAGAGCTGCGCGAGCGACTCTTTCTGGCGCTCAAGCTTTTTATTGAGACCTCCGATAGTCTCTTCTTTCCCATAGATATCCTGTGTGATCCGCTTAATCTCAAGATCGCGCGCCCGTATTGAGAGTCGAGCCTTTTGTATCTGTGCATCAAGAATTGCGACATCACGCTCAAGAGAAGTACGCTCTTGCCTCTTATCATCAAGGAGTACTTGTTGGTCGGCGATCTCTTTTTCAATACCGGCAAGCTCCGCTTCGAGTTGTGCGCGCCGCGCGGCAACCTGTTCATCAGCAGTCTGCGCAAAAAGTGGGAGCACGGTGGTAACACCGACAAACACCAATGTGCTCATCAATGCCACAAGGAGTATGAATGCAAACCGCAGTGATGTGACTCTCATTGACTTTAGTATAGCAAAACGCGCACAGTGGAGTAAGGTGCGCGTCGGGGATGCGTGGAGATATATGATTATTCAGTAGGTGTTTCTTCCTCTTCTTTCTTTCCTTTCCGCTCCACCTCAATATCTTCAATAGATGCCTCGGAAGTTTCCTCTTCTTTCTCCTCCTTCGCCTCGTTCACCAGAGCAACAGCCTCCTCTTCGTTGGTTATAAGCGTTGCGCTCTCGGGTATAGCAACGTCCTTTGCAAGAATATGACTCTCAAAGTCTTTGAGTACCTCAACATCAACCTCGATATGCTGCGGAAGGTCTTTTGGCATAACCTCAATCTCGATCTCATGAAGCACCTTCACCAAAATACCACCGAGCTCCTTCACTGCTGGTGCAACACCAACGAACTCGATCGGCACCTTCACTGTCACTTTCTTACCCTTCTCCATTACATAAAAATCTGCGTGGCGTGGCTCACCAGTTACCGGATGAAAATCAACGTCCTGAATGAGCACCTCTTTATCAATTCCATCACCTTTCAGTTCAATGACGGTTGATTCTCCTGCTTCTTTCCAAAGTTTCTTGAACGCATCCACCTCAAGTGCAATCGGTGTTGCCTCCTCCTTGGGACCATAAAAGACCGCGGGCATTTCCTTGCCGCCACGGAGTTCTTTGAGGCTTTTCTTCCCCTCTCGCACTCGGACTTGTAGTGTCTCTGTCATGAGGCTCTAGTATACGGATTCTGTATAGAAAATCAAGCGCTGAAGGCACTTACACAACAATATGCTCCGGGGTCTTCCCTGAAAGAAAGTCAATAATGCTCCGCGCAGCCATCTCAGACATTGCACCGCGGGTCTCCTCGGTAGCCGAGGCAATATGTGGTGTGAGGACCACATTCTCAAGCTCTGCCAAGCCAGGCGCAAGCGTGGGCTCATTCTCAAACACATCAAGTGCCGCTCCTTTGATAACTCCGCCTTTAAGTGCCTCAACGAGCGCACTCTCATCAATAACCGGTCCGCGTGAGGAGTTTACCAGGTACGCACTTCGCTTCATCATATCGAGACGCTCCTTGTTTATAAGGTGCTCGGTCGACTCAAGAAGGGGCACATGCACCGTGACCACGTCCGCTTCTTTGAGAAGCTCCTCAGGCGTTTCTTTGAATACCGCACCATACTCCTTCTCAATATTTTCATTTCGTTTGATATCGTAGTAGATAACATTCATATCAAGTCCGCGTGACGCAAAGTGTGCAACGCGCGTGCCAATACGCCCCGCACCCATAACACCAAGCGTTTTGCCTTTAAGGTCTGTCCCGAGGAGCAGCATTGGTGCCCAGCTGTCATACTTGCCGGCACGCACGAACCGGTCTCCCTCAGCAATACGCGAGGTGATCGAGAGCATGAGTGCGATTGTGTGCTCGGCAACTGTGTCAGAGAGTACGCCGGGGGTGTTGGTGACCGTAATGTCGCGTTTTTTTGCCTCGTCGAGGTCGATGTTGTTGTAGCCAACCGCGTAGTTCGCAAAGATCTTCACCCCGGGTGCTGCATCAAAGACCTCAGCGTCGATCGTGTCGGTGAGGAGCGAAAGCACTGCGTCATACTCGTCTGCCTTGAGCGCTGCAATGAGCTCATTACGGGTCAAGACACCGTCTTTCTCGCTTACCAAAACCTCATACCCTGCCTCTCTGAGAAGTGTAATACCCGCTTCAGGAATCCTTCTTGTTACAAATACCTTCATTGTCATTGTTATTATTATTTATCTTACCAACCATACGGCACACTTGTAAATCACATACCATTCATACAATAACCAACCCCACAGCACACTTGTGAATCACATACCATTCATACGATATATCGTATGAATGAAAAACGAGCTCTGTGATGCTTTATGCTTCTATGTTGTAGAGCACTGGTCTCTTCTGTGAATAAACTGAAGTCAGTATTCATCAACAGACTTCTTGAACGAGCGTGTGCGTCCAGTAAACGTGAGATTGACGAGAGATTCAAAAAGCGCTTCAAGAGACCCTTCTCTACTCTGCTTCCACATCCAATTGGATGTGTGCTTATACTTGCCAATTTCTTCTAAAAGTGAGAATCGCTCTGCTGTTGAAGGGCTCACGCCAAGCACCTGCGATATTTTGTATGAGGAATACCCTTTTCGTATCAACAAGAGCATCCCGAGACGCTTTGCAAGCATGGTGCGTTCGGTCTCCGTTAAGAGTTCGTTGAATATATCGACACGAGTACGTGACCCGCTATTGCGAAGCAGGTGTGTAAAATGTTGATCGAGCTTTTGTGTGATGCGCTCGTCGATGTCTTTCTTTGACACATGCGGCATACACAAAGTATACGATATATCGTATGAAATCTTCAGTGGGCAATCAATGCGTAATGTGTATAACAATTCTCATACGATATATCGTATGAATGAAGAAGTGGGGGTGGAGTGAAGATGGGGTCATACGATATATCGTATGAATGAGGGAGTGGGGGTGGAGTGAAGGTGGGGTCATACGATATATCGTATGAATGAGGGAATGAGGGTGGAAAGTGCGGGTGGAAAGTGAAGTGGTGATGCTGTGTTATTGGAAACACTGCATTGTTGCGGAAGGAACCTACATTCGGTTAAAGAGTTTGAGGCGTTGCTCAACCACCTCTCGAACACCTTCAACACCCTGCTTCATAAAGCGATATGGCGCGATCTCACCAGGATTTTCTTTAAGGCCCGCCTCGATTCCCTTTCGATATGCAACGCGGATCTCAGTGTTGATGTGTACGGTCGAGATACCCGCTTCGATTGCCGCGACAAAGTCTTCGTCCGAGATACCTGAGCCACCATGAAGCACCAACGGTACACCACCCGCTTCGTGCAGCTTTGTGATCTGCTCGATGTTGAGTTCCGGATTTTTCCCGCTCTTGAGCATACCGTGAAGATTGCCAACAGCCGGTGCCACAAGATCAACCCCTGTCTCTGCAACGTATCGCCCGATCTCTTCTTCTGTTGTCACCGCGCCCTCCGGATCAACTCCCTCGGGGAGCTCGTCGAGCATCTTTGACGAAGTGCCGATATAACCGATCTCACCCTCGACTATTATCTCAGGGTTCACGCTTCGCGCGTATTCGACCACCCTCCTGGTCTCAGCAATATTCTCCTCAAGAGAGAGCTTCACCCCGTCAAATATGACCGCGTCATACCCCGCGTCGATCGCTTCCTTACATCGTTCAAATGAGTAGGTGTGGTCAGCATTGAGAAAAATAGGGTGGTCAAATTCTTCCCGCATACTCTTAACAAGTACTGCCGCCTGGCGCACCCCAACAAAATCACGCTCGCCCTCAGATGTCCCAATAATGACCGGCACATCGAGCTCACGCGCTGCCCTGACGATTGCGTGGAGTTGTTCGGTGTCAGAAACGTTGAAATGCCCGAGAGCGACCTTCTTCGTCTCAGCGTCTGCTATGCACTCTCGTAGTGTTTTCATACACACCATGGTACCACACAGGGGAAGTCGCGTATGATACTATGTGTGCATATGGAAAATACTGAGCAACTCGACTTCGTCGGTCTTGGAGACATCACCACCGACGCCTTTATACGCCTAGAGGACGCGCGCGTGAATTGCACAATAGATGAAGATGCGTGTCAGCTCTGTATGGACTTTGGTTCAAAGATCCCGTACGAATCAGCAACAATAGTGCCCGCCGTTGGAAACTCCCCAAATGCAGCCGTCAGCGCGCATAGACTCGGTCTCCGCTCTGCTCTCATCACCTCTCTCGGAGATGACAGAAATGGCGAGGAGATGCTCGCACAACTCAAAAAAGAAGGGGTGAGCGATGAATTTATAACCGTCGAGAAAGGTGTGGAATCAAACTACCACTATGTTCTTCTGTACGATGCAGAACGTACGATCCTGGTAAAGCACCATGAGTATCAATACAAACTCCCTGAGTTCAAGACTCCACCACGATGGATCTACCTCTCCTCGCTCGGTGAAAACTCTATCCCCTACCATCATGAGATCGCAAAGTATGTGAAAGACCACCCCGAAGTGAATCTCGCCTTCCAGCCAGGCACTTTCCAGATTAAGCTCGGTGCCGATACACTCAAGGACATCTACGAAGTATCTGCGCTCTTCTTCTGCAACAAACAAGAAGCACAAAAGATACTTCAGACGGATTCTGAAGATATAGAGGAGCTCCTCGAAGGTATTCGCACACTTGGCCCAAAGATCGCCGTTGTCACTGACGGTCCTAAAGGAGCGTTTGCTTCTGATGGCACGGAGAGCTGGAAGATGCCAATGTACCCTGACCCGGCCCCGCCGGTTGACCGCACCGGCGCTGGTGACTCATTCTCTTCAACGGTCACTGCGATGCTTGCTGCGGGGATGTCGCTCCCTGAGGCGCTCGCGCGCGGTCCAATCAACTCCATGTCAGTCGTCCAGCAGATCGGCGCGCAGGCGGGGCTCCTCTCACGAGATGAGATTGAGCGCCACCTCGCCAATGCACCGGTTGATTATGTGGTCACTAAGCTCTAATACGGCTCTGTAGAGCCGTATTAAACGCCAACCAGAGGTTGGCGTTTAATGTTTCCTGTTTAATTCTTCCTCCTCGTTAGCGTACCGACTGATACCCACCACGAACTCCTCCTTTGGAGAGCGTGATCTGCCAAAGCTGGTTCTTGCGCGAACGAAACGATCCGGCTGACATCATAAGGTAATATTTCCACATACGATAAAAACGTTCGCCATAGTGGTCTTTAATATCACTCCAATGCGCGTCAAAATTTTTGAACCAATGCATGAGAGTTGTGTCATAATCTGTACCAAAATTATGCCAATCTTCCATAACAAAAAGTCCCTCAATCGACTCCCCGATCTGCGTAATGGACGGCAACATGCCACCAGGAAAGATATACTTCTCGATCCATGGATCGGTTGTGTGCGCCGACCTGTTCCCGCCGATAGTGTGGAGCAAGAACATGCCACCATCTTTAAGGTTTCGGTGTGCAACCTCCATGTACTCGCGATAATTCTTACGCCCTACGTGTTCAAACATACCGATCGAAACAATGTGGTCAAATTGCTCATTCATCTCTCGGTAATCCTGAAGCCGGATCTCGACCGGGAGACCCTTCACACTCTCCTCAGCAAGGTTCTTCTGTTCTTTAGAGATAGTGATCCCGACCACCTCGACACCGTAACGCTCGGCGGCAAACTTCGCAAAACTTCCCCATCCACAACCAATATCCAAAATACGCTGCCCTTTCATAAGGCCTAATTTACGACACACAAGGTCAAGCTTTGCTTCCTGCGCTTCATCAAGGGTGTTCGCATCTCTCCAGTATCCACACGTATAGACCATGCGTGAATCAAGCATGCGTCGATATAAATCATTCCCAACGTCGTAATGCTCCTCCCCCACCTTAAAGGCGCGTTTCGGACTCTGTAAGTTCACAAACTTGGCGCGCAATATGTGTAGCATTAGGGATGGTGTAATGATCTTTTTCTCAAGTTCAGCGGAGAGCACCTTATCAAAGAACATATCAAGTGACTCAGCATCCCACCAACCGTCCATGTAGCTCTCGCCAAGCGCGAGCGGCCCCTCAGCGAGCACACGACGAAAGAACCGAGGGTCTTTAACCTGAATGTCCCACGGCTTATTGCCACCCACCTCAATGCCCGCATGCGCAAGCAGCTCCTTCCCTTTCTCTTCACTTTTCATAAAACCACCTTAACTTTTTCTATCAAATACCCTCTTCGCTGCTTCTTTGATCGATTCAACCCCCATACCGTAATACTCAACAAGCTCGTCAGGTTCTCCTGATTGTCCAAATTGGTCATGAACTCCAATGAACTCGATCGGGGTCGGGTGATTCTGTGCAAGAAATTCTGCCACAGCGCTTCCCATACCACACGCAACCTGATGCTCCTCCACGGTCACCAGAGCACCACACTCTTTCGCGATTGCAAGAAGTGCATCTTTATCCAGCGGCTTGATCGTGTGCAGGTTAAGCACTACTGTTTGCACACCTTCAGCATCCAACTCATGTGCGGCAAGAAGTGCTTTGTGAGTAAGTGCACCGGTCGCAACAATAGCAACCTGTGGTTTATCAGAGCGCCAGAGTTCGTAGCTCTTACCAATCTCAAACGGCGTATCTTTGGTGGTAAATATTGGCGTGTTTGAGCGTGCAAAGCGCAGGTAGATTGGCGTGTTTGTTTGTGCTGCGGCAAGTGTTGCCTTACGCGCCTCCTCAACGTCACACGGATATACAACAGTCATGTTTGGTTGTGCGCGCATAAGCGCTATGTCCTCGAGCATCTGGTGTGTTGCGCCGTCCGGCCCTACCGAGACACCTGCGTGCATACCACACACCTTTACCGGAAGCTCACTCAGCGAGATTGTGGTACGGATCTGCTCGTTGTTACGGCCGGGAGAGAATGCGGCGTAACTCGCAATGAACGGTATCTTTCCATAGTTTGCAAGACCCGAGGCAATCGTTGCGAGGTTCTGCTCAGCGACTCCCATCTCAACATAGCGCTCCGGGAACTTTTCCTGAAACCAGTGCGAACGTGTTGATTCAGCAAGGTCAGCACACAGCACCATGACGCGCTCATCTTGCTCACCAGCTTCAACAACTCCTTTGCCGTATCCATCGCGCGTTGAACCCTGCTCAAGCGACTCAAGATCGAAAATATTTTCTACCAGATGTGCGTTTTTATTGATCATATCCCTTTATGCTGCGTTACCTGCGAGTTCATCACCACACTTACGAAGCTCTGCTAAAAATTGTTCTCCCTCTTCAGGGGTCGGCGGCTTGCCATGCCACATGTAATCACCCTCGATTGAAGAGACTCCCTTGCCGGCAATCGTGTTCGCAATAATAACAGTCGGTTTCTCTTGGATTGCTTTTGCCTCTTCAATCACATCCACAAACGCTTCAATATTGTGTCCATCGACCTCTATAACGTGCCAACCGAATGCCTCATATTTTTCACGAAGCGGCTCAAGTGGCATCACATCCTCGGTTGCCCCATTGATCTGAATATTATTACGGTCAATCACACCAGTGAGGTTTGCGAGTTTGTTTTTCCCCGCAAACATGATTGACTCCCACAGATTTCCCGCCTGGTGCTCGCCGTCTGACATAAGGCAATACACGCGGAATTTTCTACCGTCCATACGCGCGCCATACGCGATACCCGCCGCCTCGCCAAGCCCTGAGCCGAGTGGCCCCGAAGTAGTTTCAAGCTCCGGAAGGCGTGTGCGCTCTGGGTGTCCCTGCATAGATGAACCGAACTTGCGTAGTGTCATCACTTCATCAATCGAGAAATACCCCGCGTGCGCCATCGCCGCGTAGCGTACCGGAGTGATGTGTCCATTTGAGAGGACGAGTCGATCACGCTCTTCCCACAGAGGATCGCTCGGTTTGTGGTTAAGAATATGAAAATAAAATGCAGTAAAGATATCCGCCATGCCCAAGGGGCCTGCGGTGTGCCCTGAGCCGGCCGCTACCAACATCTCAATGGTTGTCTGCCGAATCTGATTCGCCCGAATTTCAAGTTCTTGTACTCGTGTGTCTCGAATGCTTGTCATGGTCTCTGATTATTTCTGCTTAAGCTTTTCTATGGTCGCTTGTATGTCGGGGCTCTCAAACACCGATGAGCCGGAAACGAGCCGCTCTGCCCCCGCTTCAATAAGTTTCGGTGCGCTCTCAAGTGAGACACCCCCGTCAACACTTATTATAAGGTGCGGGTACTTACGTCGCAAATCACGGATCTTCTCAATCACACGCTCATCAAAAGGCTCTCCCTGGTATCCGATCCTCGCGATACCCATACACTGGACGAAATCGACATCATACTCATACGGTGCAATAGCGTCATTCGGTGTTTCTACATTAAGCGAGATCCCTATCTCAGTCGGTGAGGTGACGAGCGTACGCTCGTCATACGCTTCTATATGCCGCATAATACTCTGCAACTTCTCTGTGCTCTCAATATGAATAATAATTCGCGCAACCTCAAATCCAAGCCACGTGTCAATGATCTCCTCCGGCTCTTTGACCATAAGATCAACCTCGTATGCTACCTCATCCCAATATGGAAGTTCTTCGGGACGTGTTTCATCGTCAATATACGGCCACGTCTTCTCAGGAACGAAAACACCGTCCATGATATCGATCTGGACGGTTCTCACTAAACCCACTATCTTGCGCACCTTCTCCGTAAGGTCAGCAACGCTCTCTGGCATGATTGCCGGGATGACCTCAATCGCGCGTTCACTCATGACTTGTCTATCTTTGCGATGCGGCGTACATGCCGCTCGTCATCACTAAAAGGTGTCGCAAGAAATACTCGCACAGCCTCTTGTGCTTCTTCATCAGAAAGAAAGCGTGCGCCAAGCGAGAGTATGTTTGCGTCATTGTGTTCGCGCGCAAGCGATACAATGTCGATTGGACCGCCATAGTACACAGCCGTGCGCACACGAGGATAACGGTTTGCGACGATCGCTTCACCTTGCCCTGACCCGCCAAGGATAACCCCTCGACACTCGGGGTTCTCAGAGACCGCTTCTGCCGCTTTTGCGATAAAGTCCGGGTAGTCATCGCTTTCGTCATATGTCTCGGCACCACAGTCAACAACCTCGTGTCCGAGTTCACGCAAAAGCGGCATGAGTCTCCCTTTAAGCTCAAAACCGGCATGATCTGTCGCGATGTATATTTTCATAATCGTACGTCCTTATGATATATGTCTAAGTGAACGCTTAACATGCTCAAGGAGTGCGTGCGTATACCCCGCCTCGTTGTCATACCACGCGAGCACCTTCACGAGGTTGCCGCCAACCACTCGCGTGAAAGAAAGGTCGGCAATTGATGCAAACGGGCTCCCGACAATATCACTTGAGACAATCGGCTCTTTCGTAACGGAAAATACGCGTTTCCACTGGTCATCTCCCGCCGCACGCGCGAGTGCACCGTTAATCTCCTCAGTCGTCACCTCCCGTTTTGCGACAAAAGTGATGTCGACAAGAGAGCCGGTAATAATCGGTACACGCATCGCGATACCGTCAAACTTCCCTTCAAGCGACGGTATGGCTTTTGTGACCGCGATCGCCGCGCCAGTGGTTGAGGGAATAATATTCTCTGCTGCTGCGCGACCTTTGCGGAAATCTTTCTTGTTTGGTCCGTCAACAAGGCTCTGTGAGGCAGTGTACCCGTGAACCGTATTAAGGAGTGCTTTCTCAATGCCCACAACCTCATCAAGAATCTGTATCACCGGGCTCGATGCGTTCGTGGTGCACGATGCGTTTGAGCTTATGTCACACACCCTGAGCTTCTCTTCGTTGACACCAATAAGCACAGTGGCACCAGCAACACCCGCTGGCGGCTCGTCTTTTACCGGAGCTGAGATGACTACACGTTTTGCGCCGGTCTCTAGGTGTACACGCGACTTCTCATAGCTCGTAAACACCCCGGTTGACTCAAGGACCAGGTCGATCTCCATCTTGCCCCACGGGAGGTTGAGTGGATCACGTTCGCTCATGAAAGTAATCTTGCGACCATCCACCACAAGCGCGCCGTCCTTGGTGTCAATATTCAAATCACTGATCCCATACGCGGAATCATATTTAAGAAGGTACGCGAGGTTCTCAAGATCACCAAGATCGTTGATGGCTGCCACCTCAAACGATTCGTCCGCCTCAGCAAGCTTAAAGAACGCCCGTCCGATACGTCCAAACCCGTTGATTGCTACTCGTTTCTTTCTCATTCTATATTAGGGGTATTAAAAAGTTGCAGACGACCACCAAGTGCGCCCATACTATTCACTTGGGGTACTCGTCGCGGTCTCATTGTCTTCTGGGGTTTGCTCGGGTGCAGCCTCAATGATCACCACCCTCACAACCTCCACCGCCCCATTACCTGCAGCATCGGAGACATTATAGCTGAGTGTGTATTCTCCGGGAGTCGCTGTGTCAACAGTACCTTCAATCACAATACTGTCTGTAATGTCGCCATCGATCTCATCTGTTGCTGTCGCGCCCGCTTCAGTGTATGTGTCGCCTTCTGTGAGTGTAATCTCCGAATCTCCGATGAGAGTAATGATTGGCGCGGTGATGTCTTCAGGTTGAGCAGGCTCCTCAACGGGTGTTTCTTCCTCAACAGGTTCTTCACTTTCTGGCTCCGTGTACTCTCCGGTACCAACGATCACCACACGCTCCGCGGTACCGGTGTTACCCGCTTGGTCTGTCGCGCTGTAGGTTATGGTATACGTGCGGTCCGTTGAAGTGTCGATCGCTATAGCACCAACCTCAGCACCATCAACTGCGTAATGAATACCGAGGTTATTGTCAACGTTGTCCTCTACAGTCGCGCCAAGATCCACGTAACTTGCGCCAACTTCAATCTCCGCGGGGTTGTTACCAAGAACAGTGATAACTGGTGCTTCCGTATCTCCTGAGACACCGCCAGAAGTGTCTGTCGGACTTGTTGCGCCTGTCTCATTTGTGGTGTCAGCCCCGGCAGCTGACGCTGTGAGTTTGCCTTCTTTAAGAAGCTCGGCAACTTTTCGTTCGATAATACGCTCGACCTCCTCTTTGCTTGGGATAGCCGCCGCAATCTGGTTTGAAACCGCGTTTGCGGCCGCAATCGCCGCACTTGCTTTCGACTCTTCAACCGATGCAACGTACGGTTTTGGTTCCTCTTTGACTGGGGTATATCCCTCAAAGAATTCTTGTTTTGGCTCAAGGAATTTGCCGACAAGCCCTGAGTACGTCACAGTCGCAACCTTCTTGGTCACCCCGTTTCTCTTCTCAATAGACTGCACATCTTTAAGATATGCCATCCTCGCCTCAACAGTCTGTCCGAGTTCTTCAGCTACGTAGCTACCGAGGTCGCGCTCGCCAAGCACCTCTTTGGAGACCGCAAGTGTCTCTTCAATATATCTGTCCTTCCATGCATAATCATCAATCGCAATCGTACGGTATGCATAGGTGACATAATAAAACTCTTCGTCTTCTTCAACAGCCGTCACCTGGAGTCCTGGGTTAAACGCCGCAAGATCAACTGAGAGAACGTAGCTATTATCAACCGATTGCATGACCACCTCCTTTGAGACAACCTGATCGCGCACCGCATCATTCGTAGCGGCAAATGCAGCACCGGATCCCGCAACAACAATAGATATCGCTATAGGGAGCGCGTTATGATACTTAATGAAGTGTACGAGTCTTTGAAACATATGGTTCCGATTCTAATCATTGTATCAGTATTTCTACCCTCCAAACAGCCCATTTGTACACAAAAACACACAGCTCTCAACAAATTAGGGTATATGTCACGGTGTCCGTAATCATTTTATATTACACCTTTAGCCTTAGGCGGGTGTTCCCCCGAATGCGATACGTAACAGTGTTTATCTAATGAACCGGGTCTTTCCCCCGAATCCCGGGGCTGAATTAACGTGCATGCCAAGAAGCCCTGCGTCCTCGAGCTTCCGCATGTAAGCCTTGTTCACTCGTGCTGCCACTTGCGCAGCCACAACAGCATCCAAGCCGAGAAACTCTGCGGCTTTGACAAATATACCAACCGGGTCTTTGCACATCTCTTCGTAGCGAATCACATGAACCGGACAATCGCTCCGGCTCTCCCATGCGGCAATATGCTCGCCATGAGAGGCACCCACGGTCTTGAGGACGTTGTATCCTGCAAACTCTTGATGGTTGTCGGCGGATTGCATCACTCCCGACCAATCGCGTTTTAGGTATATCGCCTTTGCTGGACACTTGTGCATAAGTGGCAGGTCGTGGGTCCTTATGAACTGTGTATTTCGATGTACGCGAAGATCCCCCAGACTGTTAGGTAATAAATCATCTAAATCTTTGTTTACCAACTTTCCAAAAAGAGTCTCGTATAACATGACCCGAAACCACGTATTACCGGACTTTGGGAAACTCGCAATCCACACAAGCTCCTTCATCGCACTTTCGACACTACATTCTCCAGGAAGCCCACAAGAATTCTTACCTGAGAGAGGTTCAACGGTACCGCTGAGTCCATTCAAAATATTGACATCAGCATCTGTGAGCAGATTCACTCTCTCTTTCTTTCTCAAATCATCCTCAGGGACATTGCGGGCAACCCAATCCAAAAAATACTGGTCCTTTAGTGGTATCCCATTATCATCAAATGGTATGTCATATGAAAGAACGAGCTTGTTATCCCACTCAATTTCGATGGTTTTGTTATCACGATCCAGTCTCATAATTTTGAAGTCGTACTTTTTTGTCATAATTATACTTTTGGTCCTTTTACGTGTGTCGAATCGTCACCAGACAAGAAAGTGACGTAGGTGTTGCCTTCGACGGATTTACCGGCTGCGCCGCCACCTCCACCAGATTTGTTCATAGAATTACAGGACGACGCATTGCTACCAGAACTTCCGCCAGCACCTAGACCGCCACCCCCGCCGCCGTTGCCGCTAACGCAGATGTTAACCGTACAGCCACTACCCGGACCACCTCCGGAAGAGGATGATCCTGTTGATCCGGCAGTGCCACTACATTTTCCGATAGTACAGCCGGAGCCTGACATATTTCCGCCGCTTCCGCCGCCACCGCCAGAATACCCTGCACCACCGCCTCCGCCGCCACCACCGGTTATGCCGCAATCGTGACCTCCGATTAAGTACCCGCCACCGCCTCCGCCACCGCCTCCGCCTCCACCATAAATGTAGCCATTGGCGTTGGTTATTTCGACAGTGCAATTACTGTCTGTCTTGAAGGAGGTTCCGCCTGCCGAACCTGCGGCACCATTGGTCGGATAATTATCTCCACCTCTCCAGCCGCCAGCGCCGCCGTTTCCCCCCTTACCGTACAGATAGCCAAGGTTGATCAGCGATAAGGTGGACCCAGCCGGAAGCCCTGTCGCATCAAATGCTGCGGTCGCCGTGGTATCCGAATAGACAACTACCCCGGTGTCCACGGTGACCGTGGCTTCGACGACATCAGTCCCGTTCCACCCGTCTGCGATAAGCGCATTGTACAGGTTGAACTTGTTAGTCGTGGAAGAAACTGTCAGATTAAAACCGCCGCCACTTCCGTTACTCGCGCTCGCAAGAAGTGTTCTGAATGAAGTTCCGAAGGGCATAAGAGAAATAAGAATCTAAGACAAAAATCCTACAGAGCACAGCACAATAGACTACGCCATAGCCAGACCGGCAGCAAAACCATACCATGTCGTGCCGGCGTCGATTGTGACAAAGGTGATGACGTCGACACCTGAGCTGGTCAAGGTCGGTCCGGTACCGCCTGCCCAGCCAACAGACGCGGGCCAATTGACGGTCTGTGAACCGCCGTTGGTGAGGATGAGCGTGAAGCTGCAGGCGGTGCCTGATGCAGACGGATTCGAGAATGTGAATGTGTTGGTGCTTGTAGAGACTGTGCAGGTCACCACGTTGCCGAGTGTGAGGTCGACATCTCGCGTGCCGCCTCCGGAGCCAAGCGCGTTCACTGTCTCGCCATAGTCCTTGAGGACCGGCTTCTGGAGCGTCTTGTCGTCCATGTCTATTCGGGTTGCTGAGATGCGCATTGTCATAGAGAAACGAGTTGAAAGTTAAAAGTTTGTAAAGTTATAAAGTCTTGATCAATCCCGAAAGCATCTTTGATATCTCCACCGACATTTTATACATTTCGTCAAAGTCTGCTTTTGTAATACATTTTAACTCAAGAGCAACATAGAGCATAGACCTAACCTCTCCACAAGAACCTTTTGCGATAAACAGGAAGTTTGTCAGCTCCTTGTTTGTCTGGCGCTCAAATCCTTCGGCTATATTATTCATCACTGAGACCGCCGCTCTCTCTATCTGATTTTTAAAGCCAAAATCCTTATTGTTACGAAATGTTTTGTAGACAAAAAGAGTCAGTTTTTGAGCTTTCTGCCACGCGAGGATATCTTCAAATTTTTCTATCTTCATCGTCGCACACTTTCTAACTTTATGAACTTTATAACTTTCAACTGGAAAGTTTTCGCGAATAAAGGCTTTGCCTTTATTCGCGGAAGCTTTCCTTGTCAACGATGAAGAGCTCGTTGCCCTTACGATCGTAGAGCTTCATCTCCTTGTTGGTCTCCACGATGCGAAAATCCTTAAAATCTCTCTCGCTAATCGGGATATCTTGCGAGAAGAGATTGATGCTCGGACCAAAGATCTTTCCCAAGAAAAACGAAGCTACACTCGCACCGCCAACGACAAGGAATTGTCGGCGGTTCTTGTTGAATTTCTCAAATGTATTTTCCTCTTTCTCAGACATAGGCATGGATGTTTGCAAGTTACGCGTCAAGGATTATGAGCGACTCTTATCTTGGGTATCACCCACCTCTTCAGTTGATGAATCTTCTTGAGTCAACGCCTGATCATTCTCTGATACTGGCGCACCTCCCATGTTCTCCTGCTCTGCTTTGGTGATCTCGTTCTCAATGTCGCGCTTTCCTTTTTTGAATTCTCCAGTGAAGCGGCCCATTGAGCGCGCAAGATCAACGATCTTATTGCTTCCAAAGAGAAGAATCCCCACGGCAAGCAAGATAATTATTATTTCTGATATTCCGAGTCCAAACATATTATTAGGTGTTAGGTTTTAGTAATTAGGTATTAGGTTTGTAAGGTTAAAAGTTATTTTCATACTTTCAACTTTCCACTTTCCACTTTCCACTCCTCATCGGTTGCGCCACAGCGCTACCGATGAGGTAGAGACCTGTCATAGGGAGTGAGAGAAACACCATCGTCACCCCACTGCCATCTGGTGTAATTATAGCAGAGACCACAAGGAAAACTACCAATGCATAGCGCCATTGCTGACGCCAAAATTGTGGAGAAACGATTCCGAGACGCGTGAGAAGCACTTGCACAACCGGCAGTAGGAAGAGAATACCGGTCGCGAGTACAAATGAGAGTACAAGCCCGACAAACTCATTTACAGTGAAGAACGGAGCCGCATCAATTGCACCGGTGTATACGTAAAGAATGTCAAACGTTGGTGGAATTAAGACGAGGTACGAGAAGAGTCCGCCGAGAGCAAAGAGGAGCGCCGACAGGAACGCAACAGCAAAGATTGTTCGCTTCTCGCGCCCACGAAGCGCGGGTGAGAGGTAGTGCACAAAGCGATACAAGAAGACCGGAAGCGTAAAGACAAACGCCAGGAGAAGCGCGATCTTGATCTGTGCAATGAATGCCGCGAGTGGACCCGTCACCACGAGCAACACCTCATGCGGCACAAGATCCACGACCATCTGATTAAAGAAATCTGCAGCAAACGATGGGTTTGTTGGAAGTGGAAGCATGAAGACGCGCTCAAAGAACACGACCTCTTTGAGACCAAACAGAAAGAAGAAAATCGTGAAAATAAGTAAAAGCAAAAACCACTCCGTGAAATTGCGGAAAAATAATCTTGCTTCATCAAAATATGTTGAAAGAAAGTTGCTCATATATATTAGAACTCATCGAAGATGATGATCGCAGTCGCACTGGTGTCATACACCGCAATCTCGGTCGTGGTGCCAGCGACCTGGTCGAGCTTGTAGCCGTTGCCGAAGTAGAAACCGTTCTCGGCGAGCACATTACCACCGCTTGAGATCGTCACACTCGGGCAGGCCGAACCTTCACACACACGCAGGTTTGCACCGGTCGAACCGCCTGTTTGTGTAAGGTAAATGTTTGTCGCGCTTGTGTTCGGGTTGAGGTCGATCGTGAGGTCTCCAGTGCTTGCTGCAACTTGGAAGTTCGTGTAGATACTGCTCGTCTGCGAGAGACGCAACTGCGGATTGCCCGCGTCAAAGACATCGAGTCTGCGACCGGTGCCACCGGTCGTACCAATACCCACGACGCCGTCCTGGTTTACACCCGAGACATAGAGTGCAGGGGTTGATGAGCCCTGGTTGGAGACGACAAAGGACGGATCGGTTGTATCCATCTCAATGGAGAGCTTGCCCCACGGGGTTGTGGTACCGATGCCGACATTTCCCTTAAGTGCTGTGGTAACAATAGAGTCGTTTCCGAGAGTTACCGTATTGGATCCTATACCGGTGGCGTTGTAGCCGATAACAATCTCGTTTGAATCACCGTCTGCAAACCCTTTTGTGTTCGCACCAATGTACACTGAGTACTCAGAAGACTCATTCGCGACACTACCAGTGACGTACCTGCCGGCGTGAGGCCCCAAAGCGACATTCCAACCCCCGGTAGTGTTGTTGTAGAGGGCACCGAGACCTAAAGCAACACTTCCATCTCCGATGGTGTTATCATGGAGTGCCTCGTATCCCACTGCGACGTTATCGAACCCCTCGGTATTGCGGTAGAGCGCGCTCATCCCTACAGCAATGTTGGTGTATCCTGTGGTATTTGAGTAAAGAGCATCGAATCCTAGGGCGGAGTTGTTATACCCCTCGGTATTAGCTTGAAGCGCGTCGAGTCCTATGGCGGTATTCTGAAACCCGGTCGTATTATACCGAAGCGCGTCCTTCCCTACAGCAGTGTTGCTGTCTCCCGTGGTATTTGAGTAGAGCGCTTTGTATCCAAGTGCTGAGTTATAACTTCCGGTTGTATTTGAAAGCAGGGTATCATATCCAACCGCTGTATTATAATATCCTTCACTTCCTGATGTATGGGAAAGGCTTCCTCCACCACTACCAAAGAATAGCGACCCTGTGTAGCCGCCTGCGTTAGCGTTGTACAACATCTGCAATCCGTTTTGTGCTATCTTTCCGTACACATCAAGCGACTGACTTGGTGATGCCGTCCCAATTCCCACTCTATTCGTCGAATAGTCATACACCAGTCCGGTGGTCTCTATTGCAAGACCGCCGGCGAATGTCGACGTGGCAGTGGTAGAGGTCGCATAGATGAATGGTGTCTCAAGGTAATTGATTGCAGAAAGACCCTGTACTTCTATGTCACCTCCAAAGGTTGTGGTACCCGTACCACTGAAGTCGACGATCCCTGAAGTAGTGAGGTCGGTGGTGATCACCCCGTTAATATACGCGTCACCTTCAACCGCAAAAGTTGCAGATGGTGATGTAGTACCGATACCAAAGTTGCCGTTTGCATCAACTAACACCGCAGTTGAGGTTGCTGATGCGGTTGAGGTGGAGATTGTAAAGAGTGGGTCGGTACCATTCGACACCCCCGCAACCGAGAGACGTGCCCATGGAGACGTGGTGCCCACGCCGAAGTTACCATCAACTGTTGAGACAGACGTCTGTCCAGTTACAGTGAGTGTACCGTTGATTGTGGTTACATCAGAGACAGAGTCACCCAACGTAGTGTTGCCTTCAACTGTGAACGTTGCCGCAGTAGTGGTCGAGAGCGTCACGCCACCAACTGAGGTAAGTGAGTTAGTAAACACACCTCCCTCGGCGTCAACAATGAATTTAACCGACCCACCTACAGAGGCGGTGATCAGGTTTCCATCGGCAACGGATGAAGCTGGATTAATCACGAGAGAAGCGTCAGCATAATTGGAGCCACTGGCGCCAGGTGACCAAACTGAAAATGTATGTGGAAGCGTTGGTGCGCGTGTTGCGAGAAGTGCGCCATTGAAAGTTGAGGTCGCGCTCGTTGAGGTGGCGGTGAAGTTAGCGGCAACCACCTCTCCTACCACAGAGAGTTTTGCGTATGGTGAGGTGGTACCAATACCTACATTGCCGGAACTACTCACAAAGACAATCCCGTCGGTACCGACAGTAAGCCCGCCAGTGATTACCTCACCACCCACTGTGAGCGACCCGACATCGACCGCTCCGCTGAATGAACCAGTCGTTCCGGAGAATGTTGAATTGCCATTGATCGTCGAATCAGTGATCGTTGAGCTTGTGATCGTTACTGACTTGAGTTTGTTAATGATATTCGTCTTTGCGATTGTATTGAAGTTACTAGCGATACTTGATGCATTGCTAGCAGTGAGATCGTATATCTTTGAAGATAGTTTATTGTTAAGTTCCTCGAGTTTGGCAAGCACATACTCTTCGGTGATACCGCTACGCACGATCGTCTCCCTCGTCTCCACGACCCGCTCAATCACTGGATGTTCAATAACTGCCTGTGGCTCCTCTACAAAGGAAGGAGTAGTGACCACTCCTTCTGATTGGATGTCGAGCCAGTCGATGATGCCAAAACGAATACTGCTTGAAAGACTCCCAAAGAAATCAGGAACATTCACCGCGGCGAGTGTTGTGTGAGAATTCTGGAAAATCTGCTTCGCCCCATCTACACCACGAGCAATCGAGACCAAAAAATATTCGCGTGCGTTGCCCAGTCCGCCTGAAGTGCTAGCCGCAACATCTTGTACCTTTTGCGTGCTGTACGCGACAATGTCTGCGACTGATGCCTCGCGTGCAACAACAGGGAGTTTAGCGATTGCATCACTTACCGAAACAACACCTTCGCCAGCTAGGACAACTAATGAAAGGTATCCTTTCATACCACGCTCGATTACATCAAGAATGCGCCCCCCGAAGTTGGAAGCCGCAAGAGAGATATTTTTAAGAGAGAACTGTTCTTTTATTTCATCTGTGTAAGCACCGCTTGCGACACTCGAGATAAGGGATCGTGTTTGTACTGAAGAAAGTTCTACACCCTCACGAACACCCTCGACCATGCCGAGTGTGTTGTTGCGCACCTCTGTCGCGTACGACACAATCGCCGCAGGTGTCGCACGAACAAATTCAGAATCTTTTGCCAAGTACGAACCAAACACAAGAAAGACCGCAAAGCTGAGTGCGACAGACTTCTCGATCAACTCTCGGGAGATGGCGGGCACTGGGAGTGCGACACGCGGAATACTGAGACTCGTGAGCTTCTCAATCTCATCTTCTTCAACACTCTTTTGGTATGTCTTCTTTCGTCCTTCTGAGAGCGCTTGTGACTGCTCGACCTTCTTCTGCTCCTGCCCAAGAATGAATTCAAGAAACGGCTCCGCCTCGACATGCCACACCCGACCCATCATCTGCCCAGGCACCTTTCCCTCGCGACAGAGCCGGGAGACGTAGTCGTTGGTATAGCCGGCATAACTCGCCGCATCTCGAGAAGAGAAATATTTTTTGTTATTTAAGAAAATACCTTCTGGCATATGGTCGCTAACACGAATTATCTATATATTACAACACTTTCTAAAAGACATTGTCCTTTAGTGTGGGGATAAACGCCCTTTAAGATGTCTTTTTAAAAAACATTCAAACTCCTTGGAAGAATATCTCTGTGACGATTGTTATTGATAATGAAAATACACCGCAATGAAGAGACAGGTCGGCTGTCCGGACATATAATATGATACGAAGATCTCCAGAAAAGATCTTCTTTCGATATATAAATGAGTTAAAGAAGCAAAAACACCATCTCGTATTGCCGAGATGGTGTATGATGACGACTTATTGGTTTATTTTGCCTTGTATTCTAGCTCTGATCCAAACGTCTTCAAGAGGAAATCTATACCTTTCTCAAGGAAAGACGATCTGACGCCCACTCTGCCCACACCCGCTTGCAATACATCTGCTTGAATAGCAACCTCTACTTGATCCCCCTCAACAACGCCGCGTGTGCTGTATGCCGTCTTATATGGGGCATATGAGAAAGAGAGAGAAGAAAATACAATCATGGCAGCAACTGTGCCCACACGGAGTATTGTGCTTAGTCTAGAAGGAGTCGCTACTGGATTGCTCTCTGTCTTCTTGATCTTAGTCTCTTGCGCCGGAATCACTCCGTGTACCCGACTCGGAGTTGGTTCAAGAGAGTCTTCTGTGTGATATGTATCACGATCTACCGTCTGCAAGACCCCGGAATCACGCTCTTCAGCAAGTATCTCGTGGAGAAGTGGCCGCGATACACGCTGCGGTGTCGGAATAAGCGGCTTTTCGTCATTTGTATAGGTATACGCGGATTGAATCAAAATATCAGCACCTTTATTAGTAACAGGTGTGTGTTCTAGAGTAGGTTCCCTGAAAGGAGCTTCTTCTTCGTTGTTAACTTCTCTAGTTGGCGTCTGCAGTATCTCCTGCTCCCCTTCAATACGTGTCATTGGTACATACCAACTTCTGCCGACTTGTCGTGCTTCAATCTTTCCGGCGCGACAAAGTTGCCCGATGTAGTCTTGGGTGTAGCCCATGAGCTCGGCTGCTCGTTTTGACGAGATATATTTATCACCTTCAAGAATGATTGTCTCGCTTTCATCTTTTACGTTGCCACTATTAGTCTTTCCGCCTGCTACCCGATCAGCAGTATTAGTCTCGCCAATATCTGTATTGTTGCTCTGATCAGTATCGTTGCCAGAGAATTCATCTTCGGAGATGTACCACACACCACTGACGCGCTTTGCGTCAATCTTTCCAGCACGCGCAAGCTGCCCGATGTAGTCTTGGGTGTAGCCCATGAGCTCGGCTGCTCGTTTTGACGAGATGTGGTTTTTCCCTCCGATAGTAAGACTGTCCATATACTTTAATTATACGCTCCTTTTGCAATAAAAAAATCCACGCATGTGGATTGGAAAACAGGTATGTCGTTTAGACAGACTAGCTTTATTTTCTAGGACATCTTTTCTATCAAAAGTTTTGAAAGAATCTGAGGGTTTGCCGACCCACTGCTCTTCTTCATACCTTGCCCGACAAGGAACTTCAGAGACGCTTCTTTGCCTTCTTTATACTCTTTTACTGCTTCTGGGTTCTCTTCAATGATTTCATCGACAAGCAGGGCGATCTTTCCTTCGTTACTTTCTTGTAGTAACCCTTTATCCTCTGCCACCTCCTTGGCGCTTCCACCCTCTACAAGGAGAGTTGCGAGGGTGTCTTTTGCACCTCGAGATGACAAGAGACCCTCATCTACCATGGTGATGAGTTCTACAAAATTCTCCCCCAGTTCGCGTGCGCTCTCGCCCATCCGAGATAGCGTGCCAACAATATCCGAGGCGATATAGTTAACCGCTAAGCCAAATCTCTTCTTATCATCTTTGAATGCAGGGATCACGTGCTCTTCAAGGAGCCTCTTTAGCACGCCCATGTCATGAACAAAGAGTTCTGCATCCTCGGGCTTCATTCCATATTCCTCAACGTAGCGTCTTCGGTTCTCCCATGGGAGTTCGGGAAGTTCTTTTGTAAGTTCACTCTTCTCAAAATCTCGAATCTCCGAGATGCGTAGTTTTGGGAGGTCAGGGTCAGGCATATAGCGATAATCGTGCGATTCTTCTTTCATACGCTGAGAGAATGTCTCTTGTTTATTCTCATCCCATCCACGTGTCTCTTGAACGACTGTCCCGCCACTCTCAAGCACTTCAATCTGTCGCCTGGTCTCGTATGCAATAGCTCGCTCGACAGAACGGAACGAATTGAGGTTCTTCACCTCTACCTTGGTTCCTTTCTCGCCTGTCTTACTCACTGAGATATTTGCTTCAACACGCATCTCACCTTTCTCCATGTTTGCATCACTCGCTTTAAGATAACGAAGGAGTAGTTGTAGTTCACGCGCAAAGTTACCTGCATCAATTGCGTTACTAATAACCGGTTCTGTTACGAGTTCCATGAGTGGAATCCCCGCACGATTAAAATCAACTAGACTTCTCTCGCCTTTGTCATGAGTAGAGCGTGCGGTATCTTCTTCCAGGTGAATTCGAGTTAATTCAATTCCGTTAAGGCTTCCACCGGAGATAAGCGGGTGTTTGTATTGGCTGATCTGATAACCTTTGGGGATGTCGGGATAAAAATAATTCTTGCGATCAAACTCAGTGAAGTCGGCAAGCTCTCCACCAAGCGCGAGTCCGACTCGAAGTACATGCTTCACCGCCTCCCTATTGATGACCGGAAGCGCCCCCGGGTGCGCCATACACACAGAGCATATGTTCACGTTGGGTTCACGTTCGTTTGGGTCGTTCTTGGAGTCGCAGAACATCTTTGTCTTGGTCTTTAATTCTGCGTGAATCTCTAGACCAATTGTAGGCGTGTATTCCATAAGTACTCGTTACTATAGCAAATCTCCTCCCCCACTGAAAGAGAAGGGGGATCATATAATATCAACCACGCAGACTTGGCGACATATCGCTAGGTTTGTCTTTGTGTTTGCCCTCAAGGCTGTGTTCAAATAACTTCGGCAACCACTAAGCAGACGCGAGGATACTCGCGAGTGAGTCGGAGAAACTCTTGATTGATTCGTTATCGAGTATCGACACGGTAAATACGTCCTCCCCTATCTCCTCTCTAAAGAGATCTTTCAGACGACTTTGTTCTTCTTCTGGGACCAGATCGGTCTTGGTAAGCACAACAATCTCAGGAAGCTCGCCGAGTGCTTCGTTGTACGCGGTTAACTCTTTCCTGATCGTGCGATAGTCAGCAAGTGGATCACTGCTCTCAAGCGAGACACAATGGAGGAGGAGTTTTGTGCGAGTAATATGCTTGAGAAATTTGTGACCAAGCCCCTTCCCTTCAGAGGCACCCTCAATGAGACCGGGTATATCAGCAAGTATGAATCCATAAAAATCACCGAGGTTGGGGTCGAGTGTGGTGAATTGGTAGCTCCCCACTTTTGCCTTGGCGCTGGTGAGCTCGTTGAGCAAACTCGATTTACCAGCATTTGGGAGCCCGATGAGTCCCGCATCAGCTATCAGAGAAAGCTCTACATACAACTCTGCTTCTTCGCCCTCCTTTCCTTTTGTTGCTTTTGTTGGCTTTACGTTGCGTGAACTCTTGAAGTGCTCGTTACCAAACCCTCCAGGACCACCGCGCAAGACCAACACCTCTTCTCCCTCATGAAGAAGCTCGAAGGATTCTTCAGTTGTCTTATTTGTCACACGCGAACCGATAGGAAGCTCGATGTAGATTGACTCACCATCTTTGCCGTGTTTGCGATGATTCTGACCTGGCTCGCCGTCCTCTGCACGAAACTTCGGATCACTCCGATACTGTGCAAGCTTCGCAATGTCACGTATCGCGCGCGCGTATACGTCACCACCTCTGCCGCCATCGCCACCGCCAGGACCACCGCGCGGCATACCGCGCGCTTGGATCCAGCGAACCACACCATCGCCACCGGTGCCCGCCGTTGCAAACAAAGTTATTTCGTCTATGAATTTCATGCCTGAGAACTATAACAAACCCGTACTGATACGCAATGAAGTCTTAAGGAGTACAACATACGCAACCTTAGTCAACAATCTTCTCGGCGAGCCAGTGCACTACCACAATCGAAAGCGCACCAATGAACGCCGGGATGAACCCATCGACAGTGAATCCTTCAACGAAAGTGGATACAAACCAGAAGAGGCCGGCGTTTATAACAAATGTGAAGAGGCCAAGTGTGAGGAGGTTAATTGGAAGTGTGAGAAGCACCAGAATCGGCTTGATAATGAGGTTGATGAGGCCAAGCACCACCGCAACAATAAGCGCGATGTAGAACCCGGACACCTCGATTCCGGGAATGTAGCGCGACACCAAAAGAAGCGTGAGGACGGTAAGAAGGAGTTTTGTGATGAGTCCCATACACTCCTTATGATACCTTTTCCATTATCAAAATCAACGCCACATTATATGATTGGGCGTTGAATTACTAACCAATATATGCAAACCGTGGCACTTCTCTGCCGTCCACTTCGACGGTCTCAAGAAACATTCCGAGCGGCCGCACCCAGAGCTCGGAGAGTTCATTGTCTCGATGCCGATAAATAACAAAGTCTTCAAGTGTCTCGGAGTGCTTCCCAACACCGATGACCTCGTACTCGCCGCCTTTATAATGCCGATACTTCCCTGTTTTGATATTACTTTCCATGGCAATGTTTATACTTCTTCCCTGATCCGCACGGACATGGGTCGTTACGTCCGACTTTTTTTACTCCCGAGACGGGCACCTGTTTCGCTACGCTTCCCGGTGCAACATCACCACCAATGAGCCGTGCACTCTCGTGCACTTCTTTCATCTTTTGTTCTTCCTGTGAGAATGCAGTGGCACCTATCTTTGGGAGTGCTTCACGCACATGATGTGCAAATGAACCCTCCATATCCTTGAACATACGCAAACCTTCTTTCTTATACTCAACGAGTGGATCGCGCTGACCGTATGCTCGCAGGTTCACACTGCCGCGTAGATAATCCATCATCTCGAGATGCTCCACCCACAACATGTCAATAATTTGGAGCAACATCCTGCGTACCGTGGTTACAAACGCATCTTTGCCAAGCTCTTCTTTTTTCTCGGTAATAACCTTGATCAATCTCGCATCACCGGAGATGATCCCATCGAGTCGCTGCAGAACGTCATCATCTTGACCAACAAGTATTGCGTGACGGTCTCGATACACCGACGAACGCTGTTGATTGAGCACATCGTCGTACTGAAGCACGTGTTTGCGGGCATCAAAATGGAATCCTTCTATCTTGGTCTGTGCCGACTCAAGTGAACGTGTGATCATCTTGTTTTCAATAGGCTGATCCTCAGGAATACCAAAACGCCCCATCATGTTTTTAATCATGTCGGATGCAAAGACACGCATAAGCGAGTCCTCAAGAGAGACAAAGAACTGTGTCTCACCTGGATCCCCTTGGCGACCCGAGCGTCCACGGAGCTGGTTGTCGATACGGCGTGCTTCGTGTCGCTCGGTACCCAAAACAAAGAGTCCGCCGAGTGCTTTAACCGCTTCATACTCACCTTCAGTCCCGGGGTTACCACCGAGCTTAATGTCGACACCGCGACCAGCCATGTTAGTCGCAATAGTCACATTTCCGCGCTTTCCGGCCTGTGCAATGATCTCGCCCTCGTGCTCGTGGTTCTTGGCATTAAGCACTTGGTGTGGAACACCTGCTTGCTTGAGGTAGGCACTTAAGAGCTCGTTTTTCTCAATAGAAACCGTGCCAATCAAAACTGGTTGTCCCTTCTCGTGAAGCTCACCCACCTTTCGCGCAACAGCTTTAAACTTGCCGAGTTCGCTCTGGTAGATGAGGTCGTCGCGGTCAATACGCTGCGGTTGCACATGGGTCGGGATAGGGAGTACATTGAGTCCATACACTTTATAGAACTCTTCCGAGGATGTCTCTGCGGTTCCCGTCATACCCGCGAGCTTATCGTAGAGCCTGAAATAGTTTTGAAATGTGATTGACGCAAAGGTGCGCGACTCACGTTGGATCTCGACACCCTCCTTTGCCTCAATTGCCTGATGGAGTCCTTCCGACCACCGTCGCCCTGGCTGGAGACGTCCGGTGAATTCATCAACAACAACCACCTCCCCATCCTTCACAACATATTCTTTGTCCTTTTCAAAAAGTGCCTTTGCGCGCACGGCGGTCTCGAGATGATGCACATACTTAATACCACCTTCAGTATAGATATTCTCGACACCGAGAATTTTCTCCGCTTTCTCGATACCCTCATCGCTTAGTGTGATTGCTTTCTGCTTTTCATCGACAGAGAAATCGGTATCTTTCACAAATCGCCGCGCAATGTCCGCAAATGTTGTGTAGAGATCTTCCGACTCGACTGTCGGCGCCGAGATGATAAGCGGTGTGCGCGACTCATCAATAAGAATCGAGTCTACCTCATCAACAATAGCGAAATAATACTCACGTTGGCGGAGCTTCTCTTTCTCGTATTCAATATTGTCGCGAAGGTAATCAAACCCAAACTCGTTGTTTGTCCCGTACGTAATGTCTGCCTCGTATGCCTCTTTTCGGCTACATGGGCGTAAGAATTCGTGGATTACCTTAAACGAACCAAGCTCATCACGCTCCTCGTCTTCTCCTTTATTTGTATGAGACTGGTCATAGAGGAATGATTGTCCTTGATTTATGACACCGACTGAGAGACCGAGGAATGCGTAGACTTGCCCCATCCACACACCATCACGCCGTGAGAGGTAGTCGTTTACTGTCACCACATGCGCACCCTTCCCGGGAAGCGCATTGAGGTACACCGGAAGTGTTGCAACTAAAGTCTTCCCTTCTCCAGTGCGCATCTCTGCGATGTCGCCTTGGTGAAGCGCGATGCCGCCGAGAAGCTGCTCGTCGTAGTGGCGCTGATCGAGTGTTCGCTTCGCCGCTTCACGCACGACAGCAAACGCCTCTGGTAGAAGATCGTCGAGAGTCTCCCCCTCTTTGAGTCGAGTGCGGAATTCAGCCGTCCGCGCACGAAGGTCATCATCAGAGAGTGGCGCAGTAGCCTGCTCAAGCTCGTTTATCTTCGCGACGATGGGGTTCAGTTTCTTGAGTGCCGTGGCATGCTCGTCACCAAATAGCTTCTTAAAAGCAGTAATCATACGCACCTATAGTAGCACAAAATCCCCCGGAGGTGGTCATTGACCTCTCCGGGGGATTTTGTTAGAAATAGTCCTGCAAAGAGGCTACTATCGCTTTCGTCGACGGGTAGTCTTTTTTGCTGCTTTCTTAGCAACCTTACGACGAGTTGTCTTCTTAGCTGCTTTCTTAGCAACCTTACGACGAGTTGTCTTGCGACGCGTCGTCTTCTTAGCTGCTTTCTTAGCAACCTTACGACGAGTTGTCTTGCGACGCGTCGTCTTCTTAGCTGCTTTCTTAGCAACCTTGCGACGTGTTGTCTTCTTAGCTGCTTTTCGTTTTCGTGCTGGCATGATGTCTAATGAATGATCTTCTTAGTAATGTCGACCCCTCCTCTTTTGTACAAAAGAAAACGTTGTAACGCGTTAGAGAAGTTACTTATATTATCGAACGTACAACGTGCAAACACAATAAAAAGTTAAAAAGTTTTTGTGGATAACAAAAAATAATTCAAAAAATAAAAAATCTGTAACGTTAGATCTTTTTAGTTAAATGTTTATCACCGACAGCATTAATGACGTTATTAATACTGTTGTTGTGTTCATGTACTTTTTAAAAAAACAAAACCGATACATGTGTATCGGTTTTGTTTTTTCTGCAAGCGATCCCACCGAGATATGGGGAACGGGTGCGAGCTCCAAAACGAAGATCTAATGTGAGTGCCGCCGTCCCCCGTACCTTGGGAGGATCGCCGCACCCACTTAGTATACGCGCTTCACAATGCACTGTGCAACCTAAAAGAAATACCCATTTAAATGTATATTTAAATGGGTATTTCTTCAGAAACGTAAAACCCGCCACGAGGGCGGGACTTACGCAGATTTTCGTTAGAGCCACACGAATGTGACACTCACGAATATAATATAGCACATTCTCAAAAAAATGCAACCTCTACTCTAATTACGGATTCCTTCCGGCACGAATCTCACGGATAAGGTACTCTCCTTGCGCTTTATAGTTTGGATCAAGCTCGATCATCTTCTCAAGCTCAGCTATCGTATTCTGGCGTTGACCAAGCTCAAGATACGCAGCGGCGAGCCCAAGGCGTTTCTGTGGATTGTTTGGGTCTTCTTCGACGCGCAATCTCCATACCGCAAGCACCTCATGGAGCATCCCATTATTAAAGTACGCCTGCACCAAGTGGTCGCTATCGACAATGATGGAACCAAACGTTGGGATAAGGATATCCTCAAGGAGAGCTCGGTCGCCTGAATTCACCGCACCAACCGCGTAGTAAATCGCTCCGTCCTTCGATTCTGGAGCAAGTTCATATGCTTCCTTAAAGATCCCAAGTCCGCCCGCTGTATCACCTCGATTGAATGCATTAAAACCAAGCTGATAGAGGATGGTTGGTTTTTTGGGTGAGAGCTCGTTCGCGCGCACAAGGTGCGGCTGCGCCTTTGCGTACTGACTGAACGAGTCAAATACTGTCCCGAAGAAAAGCTGTGTGCGTGCGTCGTTTGGTACCCGGTCGACAACCTTCTGCATCTCCGTCTCGGTAAGCGAGAGGTATTGCTGCTTTACCTCAATATCAAAACGATTCGCTGCGATGCGTGTCGAGATCTGCGCAAGCTGCTCTGCTGCTTCCTGGTTGCCAAATGTGTCGTACGAAAACGCTTTCTTGAACGACTCAATCTGCTCTGCGCTCCCCGGCTGTGTCGCAATTGCGCGAAGGAGCGCGTGCGCGGTGAGTATCGGCTTCCCGTTCACTAGATACAGCGCCATAATGGTAATCACAACAATAATTGGCACATACACACGGGAGGTTATGTCGGTACCGAGAGTCTTTGTTTCTACCTCACCCACTTCAGGCTTGATGCTCTCCCGATACGAGAAGCACACGAACGCCATCACCGTGAAGTAGAGAATGTAGCTTATGATATTGTCGAATACAAAGAGGTTGTGGAAGCCGTAACCCGCGAGCAAACCGGTGATGACACTCTTCTCAGGAATAGACAAGAAGGTATTACGCGGCCGCCACAGGTAGAAGAGTGTCGCGAGTGCTATAGCAAGGTACGCGAGGAAACCGAGGATGCCACCGGCAATCAGCCAGTCGAAGACAATGTTGTGCGTGCGGTCAAACCACTGCTCCTGCTTGTAGAGCTCCGGCTTGTAGTACTTATTAAAGACAAAGTTAAAATTCTCCTGCCCCCAACCGAGAAGTGGTCGTTCTTTGACCCCTTCAATAGCTAGGCCCCAAATCTGGAAGCGCGCGTCAACCGTACCGCTTGAGAGTGAGAGGTTGGTGAAACGACCAAGCACCGGGCTCCCCTTTGCAAACTCAGTGTTCTTGATAGCGAAGAACCCGCCAACAACAAGAAGCACCGCGACTACCGCACCGATTGCGGTCTTGCGAAGTGTCTTTTGTTCTCGTTCAAAAATAGCAACGAGCAATCCGGCGAAAATCACTCCGCCGAGAAGACCGAGAATCGCACCACGTGTCGCAGTGAAGTAGATCATCATCACCTGTAGCGCCATGATTCCTATATAGAGGTGTCGCACGATTCGATCCCCTTTAAAACGCATCAAAAGCAGTGCAGTGATGAATACATGGAAAAGCATGTAGATTGCGAGATACGTCGCGTTGCCGAATGTTGCATCAAGTCGCACACCACCTTGGTTGATGGTGATGAATCCCCAAAGCTGGAAGAGACCGTAGATGCCGAGCAAGCCGGAGACCGCAACAGATGTATTCAAGAATCGTGTCCACAACTTTTCCGTATTAAGGACAGTTCCAACTACGAGGAAGTACATAAAGAGATGCACGAGCGTCACCAGACCTTCCATGCGCTCAAAGTTGCTCCAGATGCTCTTAAGCGGGTTCTCGCCAAAAATGTCAGCAAGGGCAATGATGCCGACGAACGAGGCGATTGCCGCAAGAAGCCACGAGAAACGCGGCCGATACGCCGGATTGTAGAGCATAAGCCCGAGCCAGCCGCCAAAGATGATCTCAACTATGATACGGAATGCAAAGTTTTTCCCGGTAATGAACGGGAAAAAGAGACTTGAGGAAACGATGAACGGAATAAATGGAATCAAAAAGATCCCCGCAAGGACCACTTTTCTCAGAATATTCTCAACTTTCATAGAAAAACTATACCACCCTGCGCCCTGTGGTGCTAGCTCGACCGCACGCAATAGATTAAGATACATACCATGATACCCAAAGCCAGAAACAAGCTCTATCGCCTCCTCCGTTGGAGCGAAAAGTACACAAAAACCGACATGCTCTACCTCGCCAAAGGCGGCTTTTGGGTGACATTTGGACAAACCATCACGAGCATTCTCTCGTTGGGGCTCATAGTGGCTTTTGCTAACTTGCTACCAAAAGATGTTTATGGTCTCTACCGCTACATCCTTGCCTTAGCAGGCGTGTTGAATATATTCACGCTCACCGGCATGAACAGCGCAGTTGCAAGAGCTGTTGCCGCGGGGCACGACGGAGCGCTCAGGGTTTCTGTCAAATACCAACTCAAGTGGAACTTGTTGATGCTTACTGCGTTCTTTACCTTCAGCGGATACTATTTCATAAATGACAATACTCTTCTTGCGATATCCTTTCTTATTTTAGGTATCTTTGTTCCTTCAACTCTCGCCTTAAATACATACGGCGCTTATCTTGAAGGGAAAAGAAAGTTCCAATTCGCTAGCATATCGAACATCATATCCACTCTCGTATATGTGGGCGGTATTCTAGCTGCAATCCTGTTAAGCGGAGAAATAGTGTGGCTCATAGCCGCTTATGCTATTACGACGTTTGCCACAACACTCTTCTTTTATATTGTCATCCTGCGAAAGTTCAAGCCGTCTCTAGAGGGCGATGTTGGAGACGTACTCAAGTATGGTCGCAAGCTAAGTTTTATACGACTCATTGGACCAATCACTGGACAGATAGACAAGATCATTCTCACGCACTTCTGGGGTCCGGCACAGCTTGCTGTGTATTGGCTTGCCCTTGCTGTACCAGACAGAGCAACCTCATTCATGAAAAACTGGGTCGGCTTAGGATTCCCCAAGTTCGCAACAAAGACACCTGAAGAAATAAATACTGTTTTCTACAAAAGAATCTTCCAGGGAATGTTCATCGGTACGCTTATAGCGGTCACATATATACTTATCTCGCCATATTTATTCAAATACCTACTACCTCAGTATATAGAGGGGGTTGTCTACTCGCAGATATTAGCGTTAGGTTTTATCTTTGCAATGCCCAACCGCTATGTCAGCCTCCTTTTTGAATCACAGAAATTATCTCGTCTCATTTTCATCAGAAGCATAATTCAAAGTGTCATACTCGTCACACTTTATGTGATTCTAGGAATCTGGGGAGGAGTACTTGGACTTGTGATAGCAAATGTATCCAATTCTCTGATAGCACTATTGATTGGTATTGGTATGTGGAGAAGAAACACAAATACTTAGTTTGTCTTCTGCAGGATCTCTTCTACCTGATCCACCACCCACTTGCTCCCGTTTTTATGCGGATCACCAAAGTATTGCTCGCGCAACTCTGTTAAAAGACTTGGGGTGATGGTGCCTGCGTGCTGAATCTGCTCAATGAGCTCTCCTGGATTCTCGGCGATTAGGTGTCGGGTTTTATCTGATTGAGTCATGCTGTAGTAGTCACCCCACTTTTGTGTGCGAAGGAAGATGGGAACTTTTAACTGAAGTAGTGCTTCAAGTACAGCGGTGCTATGACAACCAACGACAACATCGACATTTTGAATTGCTTCTTGCATACCTCCCTTAACAACCTTTATATGCGGGAGTTTTAAGATCTGGGGTTCGTTCTCTAAAAGCCATATTTCAAAACCGTCGCGATATGGACGGAACTTTATCGTCAACCTTATATCCGTGCAATGTAAAAGCTTATGGAGATATAGCATCACTTCACTAGGATCAGCTGTTTGCTCGGCGATAAAAAGCACCCTCATTCGTTCATCTTGTGATGTCGAGGTTGTATTCTGTTCCTCCACCAACATAAGCGGACGCATGGGACCAGACACATGAATCTGTTCAGGTTTGTACGATTGACTATTCCTCATATAGTGCACCTTCCACCAATCACTCCAAACACCATAATTGTCAACCGAAAGCATCTTCTTGCCATCAAAGCCAATCATAAAGTCACAAGGAGTTCCGTAGCGTGATGCAACACCGTGCATGATTCCAACTGTTGGTATGGAATTCAATTTACACCCTAAGACAGTGTGAAAACTGCGTTCTGATGCACTTATAACCAGCGCTACCCTGATACCAATCGCGTGTAAAATCCATTCCATAATCCGTATTGCCCAAACGTCATCGTACACCGTAAGGAGGTATTGGGTAGCCACCAGATATTTGAACCGGTTCTCAGGATCCGTCTCAGAAATAAGTTTATGAGTGCCAAATTTCTGCTCAGCGCGACGTCGCCCACCTGATATTATGCTTATAAACCGTCCAATAAAAACTATACTGTCTGAATAAATCACAGGTCTCCTTCGTTTAAGTGCATGCTTTAGTACAGTCTTCCACGATTCCAAACTACGGATAAATTCAACAAAACGGATATTTCTTTGTCGTAGCTCCTCATAAATAAATTTCATCCTAAAATCATAGTCTTTGTCTTCTTCAAACTTGTCTCCGGTGAATAGCATCGCAGGCGACTTCTTTATGGTGAGAATAGGCAGACTTAATAGGGTAAGGATTATCTGAAATAAGACACCAAATGGAAGGAATGATGGAAATTTTAAATGTCTCCCATGGAGAGTACTTACTTCACACCCATACGCACGTAGATAACAAGAGAAAAGGCTCTTGAATGAAGGCTGATAAAAGGACACTCTCTGAAAATCCCTCAGATATTCAAGCAGCCTCTTATATTGAGTGTATGGTAAAGAGAAATAAGTAAAAAGACTATTGTAATGTATCCACCATAATTCATAACCTTTATATATAAAGCGCCTTGAAAGACGGGAACCATCCGGGAGGGTCAATATAGAGAGTTCTTCAAGGAAAGAGCCCGCTTTGTAAACGCTTCCTGGATCAACAAACATTCCGAGTTCTATAAATCTGCAACCTAGAGTCTCTACATCCTTTTGAAATATCTTATCTGCTACGATTATATTAAACTTGTGTTTAATTCTGCGTGTGGTAGGAAAATCCTTGCCGCAAACAACAAGTATTCTCTCTTTGGGTTTTAATGTGGTCATGGTTTTAATAGATTACATTGGCCCACTTTTCTTTTCCTCTAACAATGCTTCGTATACAGCAATGTATTCTTTTACCTTGTCTTCCAGGTTAAAATGACTCTTTACTCTCTCGTAACCAGCTTTACCAAACCTATCCGCTCTTTCTGGATTTTTGAGTAAATCTAAGGTCTTTTCGGCAATCTCTTCTGGATACATGGGGTTTACTATATAACCCGTCACTCCATCATCTACAATCTCCGGGGTTCCTCCGTAACAAGTTCCAATAACGGGCTTCTTGGAAGCCATCGCTTCTATATTAATCCTGCCAAAAGAATCAAAACAAATTGATGGCATTAATACCACATTAGAGGCCGCATATGCAGCCCTTATTTCATCTCCCTTAATCCACCCAGTAAAAACAAGATGTTCCTCTATATCTAGGTCTCGAGCGTACCCTTTCATTACCTGCGCATACCAATCAATCTTACCCATGACCAGCAGTGTTGCATTCGGTATCTCCTTAACTATTTTAACAAGTGCTTCAAGTGTTTTCTCTGCCCCCTTTGCTGCACTCAACCTTCCTCCGAATAAAATCACTCTTCTACCCTGCAGACTATACTTAGTCTGAAAATCGACAACTATCCTTTGGTCAACAAGCCACTCACTAACATCAATCCCATTGTATATAACCTCAACGTGTTCTATATCATTCTGGTTAAGAGCATCCCTTAATGACTTACTTATCGCAAAGACCTTATCCGCATACCTAAGGTATCTCTTAATAATAAAATTACGAAAAGGGTTCCATCGCTTCCTTGCTTGTTTAATATGGTCATGCCAAGTTGTGCGATAATCAAAATTTCTTAGATACTTACTCGTCTGCAATTTACCAAAATTAAATAGCATGACATCACGAGCGGTAAATATAACGACTTCTGATTGTTGTCTAGCAAGCTTTAGGCAGTGATATGAAAGGTGGTGATGTATGCTATTGATATGTACAACATCTGGACCTATCTTCTTAAATATCTCCTCTACCTTATGGACAACCTTATTGTTATACAGACTTCGATACGCACGCCATCTTTCACTGTAGTCACTTGCTATCCTAAATACCCTAATGCCCTCGCAGTCGAAAACTCCTTCCTCGCTTTCTTTCCTGCACGTGGTAATAACGGAGACATCGTGACCGATTTTTTTCAAAACAGCGGCAATTCCTTGGACAGAAATCCCACCGCCCCCAAAACTATATGGGGGGAAACTGTCATGTAAAAGTATTATCTTCATGAGGATCTTGGACGTAAGCGAAACGAAAATGTATACGCACGGAAACACCAATATCTCATAAAGTTTATAGCTCTACAAATCAAACCTGGGTCTTCCAGCTTTCCTTGCCAGAGACCCGTCCATAAAAGCATGCGACTGTTTGGGTACGCAGAAAAAGCGCCGTGGTAATACGTCCTTCGCGCATCGTGAAGAATCGCGGTGCCACCAGGTCTTAATAACTTACTTGCTTCAAGCAAGCATCTGTGTCGCTTCCTTCCGTCAACAAGAATAACGTCGTATTTCTTTCCGAGCGTCCTAGGGTACGCGACATACTCATCCATTTGTGTATAAGGTTGTTTTAATTCAGTATTTCCAACATCAAAAAGTTTCAGCGCAACATCTTCGTCATTACTCACCGCCTCCGATATTTTGTCATACCAGAGCTTGTTATATTCAATACTTGTCCATGTGTACGAGATATCTTTACTATGGAGGAACCGCGTGAAGTACACTGTACTACCGCCACTACCCCACTCTAAGACATCGATGTGTGGACCATACGATGACAGTATTTCTTCCATCATCTCAATTTCTTTTGGTGTCATCTGTGGCTTCATCTTATCTTAAGTTTAATATGAAATGTATCATCAAGAAAGTCGGACTCTATACCTGTTCCATAACTTCGCTGTTGGACAAATAAATAACGTCGCCATACTCTTTAACAAATTTCAAGAAGGATTCAAGTTCTTGCCACATACCATATTTCTCAAGCTCCCAAGAATGGCCATATAGATGAAAATAGCTGCCTTCAACAAGAGATTTCTTAAACCACTTCCTTGCTAGCGACTGCCACGAGGGCACAAATTGCTTTGGTGTATAAGCATTCACAGGGTCGAGAATCCTCCCAAAATAGTATCGATTTGCGTCTAATTTACGGAAGGGAAATGGCTGACATATAATAGTCGGACTCATTAGAAACTGTCCTTTAGTCATCTGGATGGTGAGCTTCTGGGTCGTTCGGGCAACTTTAAACCCTGCCTCTTTAACTATTCCTGTAATCTGCCTGTCAAACTCGCCACCGGGGTAAGCAAACGCTTTGGTTGGAGAACCGGTAACTTTATCCAAAAAATCCTTACATGCGAAGATCTCGCCTCTCGCCTCCTCCAAGGAGATGTTGGTAAGCCTGCGATGAGTAAGCGAGTGTCCTCCCACCTCATGAGAGGTAGCAATAGAACAAATCTCGTTCTCTGTGAGTCGGCGGTTATAAGCAGAATGCTTATCATTTTTTCCATCAAAGCTCTTTGGAATATAGAATGTACCTTTCATACCATAATGCGATAATAAATCGGCGATCTTCAAGTCCAGTACAGAACCATCATCCCAACTAGTTGTAAACAATATTTTGTTCATAATTTATTCAGTATCTTTGTGGAAAATAATAGGTTTTATTACGTCTATCATTTTTAATGAATCCTGTCTTACATTATTAAAATCAATTGCCGGTAACTTATCATCTATGGAATCATATATTTTCCTTTCTACTTTGTCTGGATACTCTATAACATCCTCAATAGAAAAGAAGTTGTCCCCCAACCCTTCCTCTTCACTCAAAGCTTGAACTTTTTCGTCATAGATAATTCCAAGGGTAGGCAGACGAGTCACATTTGAAGACATAATGATGGAATGCATCCTCATACCGATAAATAAATCGAGTTCAGAGGTATGTTCTACATACTGCAATGGGGTTGATATCTTTGGGTACTCTAGATTTATATACGGGTCCATTTTCTTTAACAAAAGCTCATACATTAAGGAATCTCTTTCTGGCGCACTCGGAAGGTAAACCAACCTTAACTTTATCTTCTCGTGTAAACTGTTTAAGATCTTTGCAAACGAAGTCGCGAAATCTTCCGTCTTGTCTTCATTAGAAAAATCTGCCTTCCAAAAAGTTATATTAAACCCGATTGTGCAATAATCCTTCGCAGGCACCCTTTTGACCAAGCTAGAGAAATGAAATACTGGATCGCGTATAACATCAATCTCTCCAGTATTGAAGTGTCTTGATATGTTCAAAAAATTATCCTTACTCGCTCTGTCTCTTACCGAAAATGCATCAACCTTTCTTATCTTATTTGCGAGTTTTATAACCTCAGGCTTAGAGATGTTATCAATGCCTATTGACCATATAATAATCTTCTTTCTTAGAGCTTGAGCTAACAGTAACGGTTTTATATAAATGTTAAGCCAGTATTTTCTATCCCTGATTAGGTTACCACCACCCCAGATAAATATATCGCAATATATCACAGCAACTATTCCCAATAATAAATCAAACAGTTTCCTCGGTCTACGCAGAGTTCCTCGTCGAAAATCCATAGACAGGACGCGAATGCGTCTGTTGTCAATAAGGTCAGGATGTGACTCAAGAAAGAGGTTCTTCTCAAAGACGAGAACTGTGATGGACGCAGATCCGTCCACAGAATGAATATCGTTAATAATGGTCTCGCAGATTGCCTCATCGCCCAGATTCCCCATGCCGTAGCCGGCACCGATGACAATCTTTTTATGATTTTTTGGTTTCATTTTCTTTCAAGAATACAGCCAATTTTGCAATCTCATAAATAACATCTTTGACATTAATTGACTCGACTTGCATCCGAGCCTTCTTTTCATTATATATCCTGGAGTTCATAATATGTAGTTCTGGCTTATCTCGTCCAAACACTACTATCTTGTGTCTCTCACCAACAGGTGGCTGTTCATTTTCATCCACTGGTCCGACTATATCAATCGTAGGAACACCGAATGCCTCTGCAATATAGATGGGTCCAGTATCTACGCTTATAAAAAGATTGAGTTTGCTTATCAATGCCTTTAATTCATCAATGGAGAGTATCCCCGTTGTATCAACATATTCGACATCTCTATCAAGACCCGCTTTCATCCTCTTGGCATATTCGCCGTCACCGGGACCACCAATAATCACCACAACTGCATCGTATCGAGACGCGATGTAATTAGCAACCTCAGCAAAACGCTCGGTTGGCCACTCTTTTATCTTATTGCCCGCTGAAGGTGAAATGCCAATCAATAATCGACCGGCGTATTGCTCAAGCAAAGCTCTGGTCTCTTGCTGAGCTTGTGAAGAAAACACTAAGTGTTTTGTTGTATCATCTGTGAAAATGTGGATGGTCTCAAGCAAACGTAAATATTCTCTGGGGGCATACTGTCCCATGTGATGCGGTTGGGTCTCAACAAACCTCCGAAGAATCTTATAACTCATGGTCTCCCAAGGACTCCAACCACTCTTGATTACAGGAGCAACAATCAGTGGGATGCCAGCCAGATAAAGAACAGCAAGATTCAGGAAGCTGGGTCCGGTGATGCAGCCAAAATCCACACCTTCTTTCTTTATTTCTTTAATGGTCGAGAAAATATCCTCTTCCTTGTACACACGATAACTGTCTACATCAGGATTGTGCTCTAGAAGACGCTTGTTCACACCGTCACCGATAACAACAAGTTGAGATTGTGGATATTTTTCTTTAACAGCTCTAAACATTGGCGTGGTGCACACCATATCCCCCAACTTTGCTCCTTGGAATATCGCGATCTTTTTAAAAGTCTTCTGCTTCTTTTGTGCTTTGCCGAAAACCACATATCGGCATAGGCACAAAAACAAAAGAAATAATGTTTTCAATTTTAATTTCATTTTCTTAAAAGGATATGAAAAGTATCAAGATAAAATGGACGTAGAAATAGTCTATACAGAATCAGAATGACTACCCCTAGCAAACCTCGAAACTTCTTTCGAATCTTGTCCTCCCTAATATCAACAACCTCGAAACCTTCTTCAACCAAATCCCTTTTTATGTCATAAAATCTGTAGTAGTGCATCTCCCCCAACCTTTGTTTCCCCGCATCGCCACTGTAGTCTTTATGTTTTCCAAATATAGAGATAAATGAGTCCGACACGAATCTTGGCAACCAGTTCACGAAATACAAATGAAAATGCGGATCCTTAAGACTAAACCTGCTTGGAATGCTTATGTACACAGTACCGTCATCCCCTAGAACACGGTAAGCTTCTTTTATAAGCAGATTCGGATCTTTTACATGTTCTATAACTTCTGAGATGTTTATGAATCCAAATTCTTTATCCTGAAACGGCAGCTTCTCAGCAACACCCTCCGTAACTTTCACAGACACATTGTTTCTCTTTGCGTTCTTTAGAGTTTCCTTTATGTATTCTCTATGTTTCTCTATTCCTTGCGCCTCTCCTCCCTCAATAGCAACCTCAACCAGAAAATCACCTTTTCCAGATCCAATGTCCAAAACCTTCCTGCTGAGAAGATCAGGTGTATGGCTTAATAAATTTTGTAAATGATTACTCATTTATTATGTTTTTATAAATTCAACAATATCTTTTGCTCTATTGTGCCATGTATGCGACCGCACTACCCCAACTGCTCGACGCGCCTTGCTTACAGATTCGTCGTGCTGCTCGAGCACCCCAGTGATCACATCTGCAAACGAGTCAGAGTCGTCCGGGGTAGCAAACGTCGCGGTCTCCTCTGAGAGCACTTCGCGCATACTCGGCAGGTCTGACGCAACAATAGGAACACCGGATGCCATATGTGCAAACACCTTAAGTGGTGATGTATAGAGACGCGAGACATCGCTCTTTCCTGAGTTTGGAATCACGAGAACGTCCGCCGCCTGCTGATTTTGTGGCAGATCGCGATACGGAAGCGGGCCTGTGAAAATGACGCTTGGATATTCTTGCTTATATCGCTCAAGCTCGCTTCCCTCTCCTACTATAACAACCTGAGCGTCTTCGGGAAGCATATGTGAAGTCTCAAGAAGAGTCTCAACCCCCTTCCACGGGTCAAGCCGCCCGAGATACATCACGATTGATTTGTCTTGTGGCAAACCCAGCCTTTCTCGCGTCTCCTTCTTGTCAGCCTGTACAGAGAAGTCTTCGAGGTCAACAGCATCATGCGCAACGAGAATATTTTCTGGAGAGATCCCAGTATTCACAAAGAAGTCCTTCAGACCCTGTGATATGACAATCAGTTTCTTTAACTTTTTTGTAAGCGACTTTGCGATGTAATTATCGCGCGGCATATGCGCCTCCCACACGACATTTTTCTTAAAAAAACTTATTGGCCACAATACAAGGTCGTCTCGTGAGTATATAACTCCCACATCTTTGATAAGGGTGTAGATGAAGGCCGAGAAGCTAAATGTTGCGAGCTGTATCAAAAACCCAATCCGGCCAAATCGCACCAGATCAAGCGACGGGAGTTTGGTAATCGAGAAATTGCGCTCAACTCCGTAGTATTCAAATGGATCCGCCTTCACTGGATTAAATCGCCATGGTGCGACAAGTGTTACATTGTGCCCTTCCTTTCCAAATGCCTCGCACATCTTCATGATCTGCACACCGTGAGCTTTCTCAGTTGGAATGCGGATATTTGCTATATAGGTAATTTTCTTCATCCTTTTATGAACCTTTTATAAACAAAAAATTATCTCGGGGATTATTTTGAGAATGTCCTGAGATATGTGCAACCGGGTCAACTATATGATCTTGAGAAATAGACCCGTCGCTTTCTATGGCGAAAGCGCGATATCCAAGACTCTGAAGTTTCTCGACTGCCTTTTGAGAGTACTGCTTTCCCATTTCTCCACCCCACACTTCCATAACAACGCGCGGACGATGATCCTCTAGCAATTTCGACGCGCCTACAATTGCATCGTACTCTCCGCCTTCTATGTCTAATTTTATCACTGTTGGGATCTTATGCCCTGCTCGTGTGTATGCATCAAGACTAACACTAGGAATACTCGACGGCTTTGTGTCTGATTTTGACAGATTAAAACGTGAGCTCGTAGAACTGTCTTCGGCATCAGTTGCATCATAAAACTCGACCTTTCCTGAAGATCCCGCGACAGCTTTGCATGTGATAAAGACCCTCCCTGAATTAGAGAAATTCTTATGTAAATAATGACAGAGTCGCTTATTTGCTTCAAACGCATGCACCTCCCCACCGGTGGCAACCTTCTCTGCAAGTGCCGTATAGTACCCCAAATGAACACCAACATCGTATACGATATCTGTGTCCCTAAGGTTTTTGAGCATCCACAATGTTAACCGTATCTCGCTCTTGTCTTGTGCGATTTGGTACATGGAGAATACATGTGTGCCGAGGTCCCTCATCGGTAAGACCATATTCTTACCAAAAAAGAATCTGTTGCGCACACTACCCCAAGGAGGCAGTATCTTGAACCGCGCAAGATTGTAAAAAATGTACGAACAACCAAATGTCTGCAATCCGTAGAGGACTCTTTTAATTGCACTTCTTTCTTCTCTCGCGTACTGCATTGAATGTTTGTATGCTGAAACATAGGTTGCAAACCGTTCGATCAAATCGTGTTGTGTATTATTTGTGCTCATATTTCTATCTCATACGTACGTGCCCATACCTGGAAAGTAAGTATCGCCCAAAGAATAGTCAGGTTGTAGGCATCTTTGCTGACATGTTTTTCAAGCATATCTTCTACTTCCATCCAATTAAAAAGATCTTTGGTGCCCTTATAGTAATCCTTTGACAATACTTCTTTCGCAAAACCTGCAAACTCCTTGTTTCGTAGCCATTTTGCTCCCGGTGAAAACCAACCTCGCTTCGGTTGATCAAAGAGGAATCCTGGCAGGTCATCTCGGAAGGCATCTTTGAGTATCTTCTTCGTCCTAAATAGATCTAGCTTATATGATCGTGGCAGTGACTGTGAGAAAGCGATGAGCTCGTTGTCTGTCAACGGCACTCGTTCTTCGAGAGCACTCGACATAGACATCTTATCAGAAAGCATGAAGAAATGGTCCGGTAGCCAACTCTTCTGATCGGTCTCCATGAGGCAATCCGCTAAGTCTCCAGAACATTGTGAGATATACCGCTCCTCAAAATATTGCTTGCTGAATGAGTCATCTTTAAACACAGACGGTGACAATACTTTGGAGAGTCTCGGGTCCTTCTCGAACATGACCCGCGCAAGGAAGTCGCTGCCACTTTGGTAGTCTAGCTTAGCTACCTTTGGATGGATATCCCCGAGAGAACGCAGAGCTCCGGGCAATTTTTTGTAATAATATGCAGCAAGTGCTGCGCGATATCGGTCATAACCGCCAAAAAGCTCGTCCCCTCCACTTCCGGTCAGGACCACGCTCACCTTATCTTTTGCAAACCGTGCCAAAAGCATCATCGCAACAGATGTCGGATTCGATATTGGATCGTCACATGCTCCAATTACTTCCTCCAGATGGTTACGCGCATCTTTTGCAGAAATGAGTATCTGGTTGTGTTTTACCCCAAAGAACTCTGCGGTTTGTTTTGCAAGCCGAAGGTCGCTGTTGAATTTTTCGCTTTCTTCTCCTGTCCCAAGATCAAAACCTACAGAAAATGTCTCCGCGTTCTTATTAAATTGGGTCATAGAGAACAACACCGCACTCGAGTCTATACCTCCAGAGAGGTATACCCCGACAGGTACATCAGATACAAGCTGTCTGCCTACGGCACTGATAACCTTCTCACGCAACATACTCACCGCCTCTTTATACGAACGCGGCTGTACTTCACTTGGTTCGTCGCAATACTCCGCAACAGAGAGGTCTCCATCTTTAAGAGTCAGTGTGTGTTTAGGCGGTAACTTGTATATGTCTCGCATCATGGTCATTGGCTCTGGTACATACAAGACTCTCATATAGTGATTGAATGCTTCTATGTTGAGCGTTCGTGGTACATCGTGTTTCAAAATACCTTTTATCTCTGAAGCAAATATAAAACGTTTCCCATCCCAAAAGTAATAGAATGGTTTAATGCCCGCACGATCTCGTGCACAAAAGAGTTTCTGTTTTTGTCTATCCCAAATGGCAAAAGCAAACATACCATTGAGTCTGTCGACCACACCCTCCCCCCACATCTTATAGCCAGCAAGGATCACCTCGGTGTCACTCTTTGTCCGAAACGCATACATCCCTTCAAGCTCCTTTCGTAATTCTCGAAAATTGTAGATCTCTCCATTAAAAACGATGGTTAGTGTCTTATCATTATTGTGCATCGGTTGATTTGCGTCCGAGGACAAGTCAATGACACTCAGTCGATTGTGTCCGAGTGATATACCCGCATCAACAAAAACGCCCTGTGCGTCCGGGCCACGATGAGTAAGCGTCGTCACCATTGAAGCTACTCTCTGTTCATCTTTCCAATTAAATCCTGAAATTCCGCACATACGCTATATTTGTATAAAATCTAAAATATTCTTTGCTCGAGCCTTCCAAGTATACGCTTGTATATCCACGGGGTTTTGTTTTGCAATCTTCTCTGCAGATTCCGTATCTTGATAGATAGACAACACGGTATCTGCGAGACTTCGCGCATCGTCCGGTTGAAAAGAGGTCGCCCTACCCTCAAGTACCTCTCCTATGATATCGAGATCCGAGTATACTATCGGGCGACCGGCGGCCATGCACTCCCACACTTTCATCGGAAAGCCGTAGTCTCTGAAGTGATGTTTGTCCGGATACGGTATGGTAAGAATATCTAGTGCCAATTCGTACTCGACAACTTTCTCAAACGGTTGTTTCTCTACGAATATGCATTTCTCTTCAACGCCAATCTCCTCCGCGAGCGCCTTGTATTCATTGATGTGTTCCACAGACCCGCCAACAAACACCATGAGTATCTTTTCATCCAGATACGGGAGAGCCTTGATCATGGTATCAAGACCTTTTTCCATACCGACACTCCTAAAGCCGCCCACATAACCCACTAGAAACGAGCCTCTTGGCAGCCCTAGCCTCTTTCGGTATTCCATCTTACCTATCTCCGATTTCTTGATAAAGATATCCGGGTCTACGCCACCGTACGCAACCAATATCTTACTTGGGTCAATGTCGCAGGCAGATGACAAAAGTCTCTTTAACCTTTTCGATGTGCATGTCAGGTAATCACTATTTGTTGACACATATTTATCTTTCCAATCATCAAAGAGCTGATGCCAATCAGAGCAGATGAAGTATCTAGATCCGAATACCTTTCGCCAGAATATAAGTATCGAGAGAAGGTATGGGTCATAAGAAATAAATATTGTTTCTGAATCATTCCATTTGCGCAACATTGTAAGAACCGGCATCAAAAAGAAGTAGTAGACCACCCTCAGACGGTTTGGTATTCTCACTGCTGTGGCATTCGTGTGTTTCAGTTGGTCGGGCACGCTTCCTCTCACAAGAAACAAGAAGTCCCGACCGAGGAGCGCGGTGAATGCCTCTGCCATCGACCGTACGTAAAAAGGATCGACTTTCCCAGAAGGAAATTTCTTAGAGGTAACGTAGATCAATTTCATATTACTTATTTCGCGCTTGATGCATTCATGGCTGTCACCAATACATCCATTAGACTCTTGAGACTGTGTTTCTTAGTGAATGATGCAATATCATTTACTATCTCTGAACCCTCACTAAGAACATCTTCAAGGGTGGCTGCTATAACATGGGCGTCGGAATCATCGGTGATAACCCATCTTTTCGGCAATTTTCCTTCAAAAAAATTGTTTGAGATGACCACCTTGAGGCCAGAGGCAAGAGCTTCAAAAATGGTCTTGTCCAAGCTACCCGACGGAGTAAGGTTCACATACAGCTCGTGCTCTCGATAGAGATCTCGAGCTTGAGTGCGCGACGCAGAACCCGTGAACACTACTTGGGACGAGAGACCGTGCGTAAGAACTTTATTGCGAATCATTGTTTCGTATTCTGCGTCCCGTGGTAATGAATTTCCTGCTATGGTCGCTGTAAAATCAATCCCTTTATCTTTAAGTATTCGTAGGGCTTCAATGAACATGTCGACGCGTTTAACCGGTGCTATACGCCCCAAGAAAAGGATTGAGTGCGGTCTTTTGTGAACTGATGAGTCGGGTTTGAAGAAATCTGTGTCGACACCCACAGACATGAGCTCTGTCTTTTTAAAATTCGCTGTGAATGACTGTGGTGAGGTACAAAATACTTTGTCGGATAAGAGAACAGCAAGCCGAGTAAGCCAACTCCCCTTGGCGTGGTTTCTCCACATAAATATCCTTTTACCCAAAAGCCTCCACGGTAACCAGCCGAGCAAAACGTATTCCTGATTCATATGCACGAAGATCGCGTCGTAGTTTGTGCGCTCGTGCCAGATGTAGCGGTAGAAGCGCGAGAGGTATGTGAGGCGCCCCTTTCCCTCTTCTTTGCCAAGAGAGAGCACGCGAACGTTTTGTGGAAGATCGTACTCGCCTTTCTCAAGACAGATGACCGTCACTTGCCCAGAATGCTTTGCAAACTCTTTGACCCAACGATGAAAGAACCCAAGTATGGGGTCGTTCCTATCAATCTTCTGAGTACAAATTAAGAGTTTCATTATAGAGTCTTTGACCACTGCCTGCCCCACTCCTCTTGTGAGAGAAGCGGCAACTGAAGTTCGCCACGTGTGCCTGAGCGGAGCGTGTTGGTGATCGCTTCTGCGAGCTTGTCGCGATCCACGACTATGGCGCCGGCCTCTCGCGCAATACCAACGTCGGGTGCGATAACCGGCACCCCTGCGGCAAGCGCCTCGACCATTGCGACGCCATACCCCTCGTAGCGCGAGGTGTTGAGGAGTACGTCTGCGGAAGCGTAAAACGGTGCTGGGTCTTGCCAACCCGCGAATGTGACCGGGAGTTCCTCTGCGCGCTTTTTGAGTTCGTTCTCGAGACTCCCTGTGCCGAGCATCACAAGCTTTGCATCAACCCCTCCTTCACGAACTTCGTTAAGAACGTCAATCGCGCGCAGCGGGTCTTTCTCTTCTTCAAAGCGTCCAACCCAAAGTATTGTTTTGTGTTCTCCTCCTCTTGGCGCGCGTTCAATTGAGCAGAAACGCTCAATGTCAATATAGATAGGGAGCACCGAAATAGGTGCGGTAACTCCCATCTCTTCAGCTTGCTCGCGCAACTTCTCTGAGACGACACGCACTGAATCAGCGTGGCGGAGCACAAAACGCGCGAGCGAGTGGCGCAGAGGACCTTGCGCCTCAAGATCGGTGTGTACCTGCACGTTGAGTCGTGCCTGCTTCCGCCGCGCCAAAAGAAGTCCAACCAATCCGCGCCAGAACGGATCCTGGACCGAGACCACGTCGAATGCGCCGCCGACCCTAAACGGAAGTATGAGTGCACCACGTCCCCAAAACACCGGCGTGATGTCGGCATACTTCTCTTGGAGCAGAAGTCGTTGATTCGCCTCGGTGCCGGGAACGCCAAGATTCCCGTCGGCGGTTATCATGAGTACCTTAGGTTTGCTTTCCATGGTCTTCTCGTAAAATAGTTACTAGCTTCGGGATCATCTGCTCAACTGAGAACTTCTTGAGTGTCTCGCGTGCATTGCGCACAAAGCGCTGTGACTCCCCTTCATTGTCGAGCAAACGTACAATAGCCTCAAACAGCTGATTCTTATTATTATACTTAACTAAAAGGCCGTTCTTCTCATGCTTGATAAGCTCCGGGTTGCCACCGACACGCGTGGTGACAACAGGTGTGCCGATCGCCATGGTCTCAAGAAGCTGATGCGAGAGACCTTCGTAATTGGTATTTAGTACAAAGACATCCGCCATGCGAATGTACTTAAAGAGCACGGCTTTCTCGAGTGAACCAGTGAGCGCTACATACTCGTCGAGTTTCTTCCGTGACACCATTGTATCGAGCTTGTGAAAATCGGGGCCATCGCCAGCGATAAGAAGTTTAAAATCTGGGTAGCGAGAGACGAGTTTGGGTACAAGCTCGATTAGTGCCTCAAACCCTTTCCATGGAACGAGACGCCCTGCGCTCACGAGCATCTTCCCGTCGAACTTCACCATCTCGCGGAGCCAGTCACGCCTCCCTTGAGACGCAATGTCATCAACAACTGTGTAGATGACAACAATATGATCCTCATCAACCCCCCAATTACTCACGACTCCTTTGAAGTACGCGCTCGGCACAATGACGCGCTCAGCACTCTCCGCGACCCACTTCTGTATCCACTTGAGTATAAGTATCGGAAGTAGATACTCATCATTCTTCTTTGAGAACACGTCGAGATGATCTTTCACCTTAAAGCGCTGCACCCCCTGCTCCCATGCATAATCACCTGCGATGCGTACAATAAATCGCTTCCTCAGCGCGCGTGCTATGAGCACCGCGGGAAGCCCAACACTCACCGGGTCAAGCGCGTAGATTATGTCAGCGTGGCGACCTTCTCTAAAGAGTAGGAATCCATACGCAACGTGACGAATGAAGCGCGGGAGTCGGCGTACACGCCCGAATGGCAGAGCAGAAACCACAAACCCCTCTTGAGGAAGCTCTTCTTCGAGAATTTTCACATAGGTCGCCGGGCCACCAATATCCGGCGGGTATGCCCCGGTAGCGATGAGGAGGTTTATTGTACGTTGGGTATTCATATTATTTTCTCGCTGTTGTTTTCGAGAAAAGCGGTGTAAACACCTTCTCGTGCATTGCGCGCACAATGAGCTTCCAATCATACCGCGCTTCTACGAGTGCGTGGGCGTTGTCTGTGATCTCCCGCCGCAAAAGCACATCGGAGCTGTAGCGAAGCACCTGCTCGGCTACTGCCGCCGAGTCGTCAACGTCGACTGCAAGTCCGGTCGGCTTTACGTCGGGGTTCCGGTCAGGGTCAAAAATAAAATCGGTTATGCCTCCAACCTGTGTCGCAATAACCGGTGTCCCTGACGCCATTGCTTCGATGAACGAGTTGCCCATACCCTCTGAACGCGAAGGTCTGATGAATATCTCTGACACCTTGAGATACTTGGGGATCTCCTTTTGTGGGACGTGCCCAAGAAAGCGCACTCGACTCATGACCCCGAGATTGCGCGCGAGCGCTTTGAGCCTCTCTTCTTCGGGCCCCTCGCCGAGTACCAGGAATGATACCTGTGGCGGCAGCTTCACAAGTGCGTGTATCACGGTATCAATTCCGTTCTTCTCAACGAGCCGTGAGGTGGTCACTAAAAAGATTGAGTTCACCTTCTTGTCGAGCTTCTGTTTTAGCTCTTCAAGCTCGCGCCGCGGATACTCCTTGCTGAAGCGATTGATATCAACGCCGTTTGGGATAACCACCGGCTTCCCATGGAAACCCATCGCTGTCCCCCACGAAGCGAGGTGGGTCGAGATTGCCTGGAGTTGATCGGCGCGCTTAAATGCACGAACAAAGAGCGGGTAGAGCGGGAGCATCACCCGTTTAATGTGCTCAACCGGATCACCTTCTTGGAGTGTGAGGAGATACGGGACCTGCGGGTGGCTCATCTTAAAGAGTGCTGCGGGGACCCCTGCACTATGCGCCATGATCGCCCAGGTCGCATCATAGTGATATTTCCGGTGAAGCAGGCTTGCACGAAGCGCCGCAGCTACCTGGTAGTAGAGCTTGTTGAGGTGAAGTGGAAATTGCTTGAGACCCTCAGGAGAGGGGTGTGGACGAGCAAACCCAATACGATGCACGAGCACATTCCCAATTTGCTCAACCTCTGGGAGTGCACTGTCGAACCTGAGCGTTATCATATGAAATTCGATCTCGTCTTTCGAGACCCGGTCGGTGATCTCACGTACCGCAACCTCGGCTCCACCAACAAACGGTTGGTAGGTCATGGAGAATATGAGCGCGCGCTTCTTGGGGCGCGAAGCCGTTGTCTTGTCTCGTTTTGGTGTGGTTGTGCCTGTCTTTATCTTCCGTACGGTAGCCATAATATCTCAACTATACAATAGAAAGGGTGCCTACTCTAGTATGGTAATTTCGTCTTGTGATGCCCTCCTGACAAAGAGTGTGCTTAAAATACCGAACGCGATAACGCCAAGCAAGGCGAGAATATACCAAAACGAACTAGTTTTCCCAGAAGTGCTCCTCACAGAAGCGGTGAGCACCTCACGCTCTTGTGTCTTTGGTTCTCTGGCGTCACTTTGGACAACCTCGACCGTCTCCCTCACTGCCGGTTCAGCTCCCGGTGAGACGGTCATGCCGACAATCGAGCGGCCCGAGCGCACAGTCTCTGCCTCCAGTGCACCCACCCGACCATATGCCTGGGTGTTCTCTGAGACGACTGATTCATCTAAGGTTACCGCGCGCCCGTTTGGGTACTGTAGCTCAGTATCCGAGGCGCCCTGTGGACGCAATCCAGTGACTGACGCGGCAAACCTCAATGTGTGCCCAGGCAGTATGCTCGTGTATTCGGGAAGCATAAATGTGTCACTTCCTGATTTAAGGATCCACCATGAGAGATCAAGCGTGCGGTCACTCTTATTGGTAAGCGCAACATACGCAGGTGTCGCCTCAGTGATATAGACGAGCGCAGGAAGCGCTGAGACAACAATGTGATCTGTCGCGCTGAACTCCCCTGAGGAGACGTTGAGCACGACAATGTATTCTCCGGGGTACTGGTAATGATAGAGAACCGACTCTCCTTCTCTTGTGCTCCCGTCGCCCAGGTTCCACAAATAGCGTGCACCCGCAAGTGGCTCACCCAGAAGACCGGCCGCTGTTCCTTTAAACTCAGCATCAGCACCAACGGTTACCACTCGATTATCGCCCGCGAAGGCAGTTATCTGCGGTTCTGTTGGGAAGTCCCTGAGGTTCTCCGACCCTGAAGTGGTCTCCTGATTGTCTTCAGCAGAAGAAGCGTCATCTGCTGCAAGGTCCCCCTCTCCGGGGTTTGGAAAACCCGCCTTCCAAGAAGAACCTTCATAAGAGAGCGAGTTCCCCTCACTTCCTTGGTCGGTCGTATACGTCATGCTATCAACAACCACCCCGTCGCCATCAATTAGTTGAATTGTATACTCTCGATCATTCTTCTGACCAAGACTCATGACCGTATCAATCACCGACACAGACACCTGATACTCCGACAAAAAAGTGCCCGCGTCACTTGCGAGTATCATGTATTCGCCAGGAGCAAGTATCAGCGACCCGGAGCTGCCGTTCTTGGGTGGCTCGTTTAAGATATGGTTTGACCCGTCAAAAAAACGCCACTCGGCTAGATCAACTGCTACAACTCCAGTATTAAATATCTCAACCCATTCTCTCTTTTCATCGGACCCTTCAAGATCATACATGACCTCAGAGAACACCACCGATGCATGCGTACCCACAGGAAGACTCCAAAAAAACAATATTAGGAGTATTCCTCTGACGTATCGCTGTGTCACATTTATTTGTCGTCCTTTAATATATCTTCGAGCACATCAAGTGGCACCTCTCCGGGCGAGCCTTCTGCTTGAATCTTCTGCTCGGGAGAAAGAGTTTGTGTCGAGACCTCTTCTGGTGTCTCTTTTTGGGGAGGTCCTTGCGGCGGTTTCTGTGCGGCGGTTTCTTTATGTTGAACCGCCTTTTGCTCTTCCTTCTGGGGTGCTGAAGATTGTCCTCTCTTTATTTCAGGTGGAGTAGGTCTTTGTTCCTTTTTTTCTGAAGCTGGTTCCGGCTGTTGTGAATCGCGTTCCATAGTGTGTAAAACTGCCCCCTCAGGAGCGCCTCTTCGCTGCGGTTGTGAATGATTCTCTTGTGACTTAGGCTCCTTTGGAGCAGAGGGTGCACCCGTGATTCCCTTTTTTTGAGCCGACATTAGGGCCTCCTTGAGTGCTGATCGTTGTTCGGGACTCGGACCTTTGTCATTCGGTTTTTGATGCATTTTAAGCGCAGCAAGTGGGATAGTTGTCTTCTCCTTCCGTGCTCCGCTTGTGCTGTGGACTATCGGCCCTTTTGGTTGAGTACTGTTTTTCTGTGGAGTTCCTTGTCCTCCTTTCTTCTTCATGCCACCCATCGGCGGCTCAGGTAGCTCCTCCTTGTTGCGGTCAGAGATAACTTGCTCAACCTCGGCGCGCGACCGACCATATGCACTGCGCGATGTTTTGATAGCCTCATCCTTAAAGGTAATCTCCGGCTCTTCAATTGGCGGCAGGGTGGTTGCGGAAAAAGGGGCTGACCCAACCCCATCGATCATAAGTGTGAGATAGATCTGTGCAAAGCCGAGCCCGACCAGGTCTTCCGCCATGAACTTGGGTTGGAAGATGGTTTCAAGCACTTCAGCATCAAACGGCCCGACACGAAACGCGATCGTGCTACCCACGTTGCCAAAGACGGCGTTGCGCACATTCTCCTCCATCTGCTCGACGTACTGGTGTGCGATTGTGAGCGCGAGCTTGTACTTCCTGGCCTCAGAGAGAATGTCGGCGAACGACTCGTTCGCGATTGATTGGAACTCATCCACATAGAAATAAAAAGGCGGGAGCTTCGCTTGAACTGAAGCTGGCTCGTCGGCGCGGCTCATGGCTGAGAGATAGATCTTGGTGGTAAGCATACTTCCAAGAAGTGCGGCGTTAGTCTCCCCCATGCGCCCTTTGGAGAGGTTTGCAATGAATATCTTCTTGGAGTCCAAGATTTCACGCATATCAAAACTCGACTTTGGCTGCCCAACGATGTTGCGGATGAGCGGATTGCTGGTAAATTGCCCGATCTTATTCTGAATTGCCGGGGTTGCCTCTTGGGTGTACCGGTCGGTATAGCCTGCGAACTCAACCGTCCAGAAATCCTTTACGATGGGGTCGGTTATATTCTCAACCACTTTCTTGCGGAAGGCTTTGTTGGTGAGCATCTTATTCACATCAAGGAGTGTCGAATCAGGATACTCAAGGAGCGCAAGGAGCACGTTGGTAAGAATGTATTCCATACGCGCCGACCACGCATCAACCCAGATCTTCTTAAAGGTCGACATGAGTCCCGAGACAACGAGGTGTCGCTTGTCGTAGCCAACATCCTCCATGACGTTAAAGGCGATCGGGTAATCCATATCAAACGGCGCGAAGTAGATCACGTCCTTGATGCGATTCTCGGGCACGTAGTCAAGGAGTTTCTCAGCGGTCGAGCCGTGTGGGTCAATGAAGCCCAAGCCATTCCCATGTTGGATGTCCTGGATCGCCATATTCTCAAGCAAGGTCGACTTGCCCATACCGGTCTTGCCGATCACATACATGTGCTTGGCGCGATCAAGCGCTTTGATACCGAAAGGCTGTCGTTTGCCACGCGCGTCTGTGGCGCCGATATAGGTTACTTTTTGGAGATCATCCATATATCAACAAGTGTAAAGTAAAAAGTTGAAAGTTGAAAGAGTAAAACAAAGAAATACCTATTTATACAATGAGAATGAGTGTCTCTTTGGGATATGAAGAGGCGCGCCCTGTGGGCGCGCCTTTGATGAAAACCTCCTTCGCCTATTGAAACCGCACGTGTGAGAGCGGTAACCCCAGCTATGCTGGCTCTCTGGGAGATAACGGACTCACCTCCTTTCGAGAAAGACATGGAGATAACCTCCATACCACTTTTATCGTACTCCTATTCTTGGGCGGGTTCAAGCGCTCCGCGTGTATAGCGGTTGCTCGGACTCCACAACATCCAACTGGTGAGGCTGGTGTCGTACGTTGCCTGGATCTGCGCGCGAACCTCCTCAATGTCATAGTCACCGCCGTAGTCGAAGTCCTGAAGCCAGGGGCGAAGCTTCTGTATATCATAGACGGGTTTTGTGTAGTACCCGGTCACTACCTGACGCGTACTGGTTGCGACAAAACCCACGTCCTCAGCATAATGCGCGGGGATTACTTCACTCGTGAACACTTCTTCCCCATCCAAAGTCTCTACAACGGTCTCTTTTGCAAGAGTACGTCGCACTGCTTCTTCCATTGAGGTGAATACGACTTTGTATGGATCAGTGTTCGGGTTTTCGAGTCCGGCAAAACCTTTGTTGTAGTGCGATGGGTAGACCATTGGTGCAATGTAATCGAAATATGGCAACGCGCGCTCAAGCTGCTGACCAATGCCGAGGTCATTGGTGAAGATCGCGGTATACCCGAAGAGGTCTGCAGACATCTTCACACCAATCGGGTGCACCTCTTCGTAGAGGTACTTAAAGAAGATCTCAAGCGCTTCTGATTTGTTATCGTTTACGAATTTTGCATCCTTCATCGGTCCATCAGACGGATAGCGAATATAATCGTAGTTAAGCTCATCAAAACCGATTTCGTATGATTCTTTTGAGAGCGCAACGATATATTCCCAGAATGGCTTTGAGCTCACGTCGATAAACGAGAGCCCTTTGTAGTCGACCCACGGGGTCCCGGAACCGCTTACGCTCTGCACTGCCAATTCGGGGTGTATCTCCGCGTAAAATGGATCTTGGAAAACAGTGATGCGCCCAATAACGTAAATCTCCTTCTCGTGGAGTGTCTCTATAAAACCACGCATATCACGGGCACCACACTCGTCAGAGACAAAACTCTTGAGGAGTGGGTGTTCAGTCTCAAACGCAATCTTGCCGGTGTAGTCCTTGATGTCGATGACCACAGAATTGAGCTCGGTCTCCTCAATAAGTGTGATGAGGGAGTCTCGGAAAGAAGGTGTGCCCACGACGCACTGCGACATGTAGATCGCTTTCACTGCTTCAGGTGTCGGAATATGAGAGGCGTGCGATATACTTTCTTTTCTTTCCTCTTCTACTGAGGCAACAGCCGCCGAATCCGCCACCTCGGGTGATGAATAAGAAACCGGCAATATCACAGGCACCCCGAAATACGCTCCGGAAAGAAGCCCGACAAAAAGAGCACCGAAGAGGTAGGCTCGAGTATTATTCTTGATTTCCTGTAGTGCTCTCTCCATGCTCATGTGTGTCATCCGGACGCAACACCCCAGTCTGACGGTAACTATCGGTATGCTTCTCTTCGGTTAAATGCGCACAAAGGGAACCTGAGGTGATATCACGACGGAGGAGTGCCGCGGTAATGATTATGAGTAAACCAAGAAAGTTGAAAATTACCATCTTCCATGAACCGGGAATACCAAGAAATGAAGAGAAAACAACAAGGACACCGAGGAAGATGAGGGTTGAATTTTTGGTCATGCTCTGCATATATACCCCTAGTATACCGCGCGCAGGCATCCTAAATCAAATATTCGTCTATACGCCAGAGACGATCACCACGAACTCTCCGCGCTGCTCCTCTTCGTACGCAGTGAAATGGTCGAAGACCTCCTGCGGCGTACCGGAGATAGTTGACTCATACAGCTTCGTGAGTTCACGCGCCACCACAACTGTGCGCTCCGACGAGAGGTGTGTCACAAGCGAGCTGAGGGTCTTCATGATTCGATGTGGAGATTCGTACATCACTATAGTGCGAGTGGATTCTGCCACCTCAGCAAAAAGCTTCTCTCTTCCTTTTTTATGTGGCACAAAACCGAGGAAAGTGAACTCGGACGCGGGTAATCCAGACACTGAGAGTGCCGCAGTGAGAGCAGCAGGTCCGGGCACTACCTCAATAGCAACACCAGCACTACGCGCAGCGCGCACGAGCCGATCGCCCGGGTCGGAGAGTGTTGGGGTGCCGGCGTCAGATACAAGTGCAATTCTTTCGTAAGATTCAAAGAGGTCAGTAACCTTCCCCGCCGATGAAGCCTCGATATGTGCGTCCATGCGCTTCATCGGCTTCTCGATCCCGTAATGCGCGAGTAGCTTCTTTGTCACTCGTGTGTCCTCGCACAAGATCAAATCAACAGACCCAAGTGCTTCGAGCGCTCGCTGGGAGATATCTTTCAGGTTCCCGATTGGGGTTCCAACGACATAGAGTTTTGGCATAGCATCATCATACAGAAACAAAATGCCGACCGCTACCAAATTGGTGCGGTCGGCGTGTGCCTTAGAGGCCCTCCTGGCGTCTAAGGTACTTCTTCTTGGGCTTCAACATTTCCGGCGGAATCTCGAAGAAAAAACCCAACATGACATCGAGGATGTAGCCAAGGGCAGACGGCTGCTCTTTCATTAGTCCCTCCTGTTTCTGACTACACCCAGTAAACTCCTCTAACGAAGAAAAGTCAAGAATTTATTGATTTGTGGGGGTGTAGAATAGGCCGCGGTCGCTTGGGGTGTGAGTGGGTTTTAAACGGCTTCGACTTTGTTTTGTCTATACAAGGGCGGTCCTTGTGTTTTTAGTCCTTGTATTTTTATGTATCTTTAAAAGATGTATTTCTCAAATTACAATCATACGATATATCGTATGATTGTGTGCTTGGGGGTCGGACCTCCAAGTGAGTGATTGGGCCTGACGTCTTCGACTTTATTTACTTACGAGCTAGTGAGTTAGTAAATAAGAAGTGCTCTTGCGCAAAACCTACGACCTCGTCATTATAATTTCGAGCGAGGAGCGTGTGAGAATTGGTTCTCACGACGTCCGAGCGATGGAATTATATGCTTTGCATATCAGGAAAAACAGTGCCTGAGCACTGTTTTTCCGCTCTATCGTTTACAAAAGGATTTGATTGACAAGCATTGTGCGGATGCCAAGACTCGAACTTGTATCAGATACTTTCCAGAGTGCGGATGCCAAGACTCGAACTTGGGACCTCATCATTATCAGTGATGCGCTCTAACCACCTGAGCTACACCCGCACTCTGGAAAGTATCTTTGGGCAGACCTCGTCGTTATCAGGAGAAACAGTGCCTATGCATTGTTTCTCCACTCTAACCACCTGAGCTACACCCGCAAAGTACGAACCATATTACCAGAATATGACCTAAACCTCAACGCTTGAGTAGCTCCACATGGTCTGTTATATTTGAAAAGGAAGAATCACCCCAAAGAGACTATCTTCAAGGAGAACGATCTTGTGTGACGGCTTCAAAAAAGACCCTCAAGGTGCGAGTATCCGGCAGGATGCTGGACCCTCTCGCTCTCCAGGCACAAACCCAAAACCGGTCCGCGTGCTGCGACCAGCGCACGCGGCGAAGAAAACAGCCGATCGAAATGCTCGACGACGCAGGTCTCAAAAACGGCAAGTAAGCTGACTCACCAACGCGCGGAGGATTCTCCGCGCGTTTTTATTACAAAAAGAAAACCGACTCCCATAGGAATCGGTTTTTTGTTGCTCACTGCGTCATCCAAAGACGAGCTTGAGTGGCCAATGAAGTGGCGCCCAGTATTCGATGTTGGTATCCCCCATTGTGAGGGACCAGAAAGCCAATGTCGAGTAAAATGTGCATATCGCAAGATATGCGGCAAGTGCGACTGGCAACCACCAACGAATTCGGAGCATCCTGGTTTCGGTGAAGAAAAGATCGTTTTGTGTATTTTGCATGAGATACCCTCTCTCTGCTTATCTCTAAATCTGCAGAAATAATAGCATAATATACGTATTTGTCAATATCACTAAGACATGCAGAAAAACGCCCCACATGTATGTGGGGCGTTTTTCGTATCAAATAGCACACTCTCTTTTGTTTCGTTCATCTCCAGGTAACGCACATCCTGGGAAACGAGTGGGTGATCGGAGTACACCACTATTGCTCTTTCTACGCTCGTACGAGGCATAGAAAATCGGCCGTATAAGTCCACTTTATAAAAAAGTGAGACGGTTCCATTTGGAATTGATCCACGAACAGCTTCCGCTACCCGTGCCTTGTTACGACTTACTCCCTGTCACTGAATTTACCTTAGGCCGCCATAAAGACGGACGTCGGGTACTCCCAGCTTCCTTGAGTTGACGGGCGGTGAGTACAAGGCTCGAGAACGTATTCACCACAGTGTTGCTGACCTGCGATTACTAGCGATTCCAACTTCATGAGGTCGAGTTGCAGACCTCAATCCGAACTGAGGATGGCTTTCTAAGGATTTGCTCAGCCTCTCGGCGTCGCGTCCTGTTGTACCACCCATTGTATCACGTGTGTAGCCCAAGACATCAAAGGGACATGCTGACCTGGCGTCATCCTCACCTTCCTCTCCCGTGAGGGAGCAGTCTCGCCTGACAAATATAACAGGCAACGAGGGTTGCGTTCGTTACCCCACTTAAGGGAACAATTCAAATCACGAACTGACGACGGCCATGCATCACCTGCTGTGCCGTCCGAAGAGGGTCCTCGTTTCTGAGGACTTTCGTCACAGTTTCAAGTCTTGGTAAGGTTCTTCGCTTAGCTACGAATTAAACCACATGATCCACCGCTTGTGCGAGCCCCCGTCTATTCCTTTGAGTTTTAGCCTTGCGGCCGTACTACCCAGGCGGTCTGTTTAACGCGTTAGCTTCGTCTCTCAGAGGGTCGATACTCCAAAAAACCAACAGACAACGTTTAGGGCCAGGACTACTGGGGTATCTAATCCCATTCGCTACCCTGGCTTTCGTGTCTCAGTGTCAGGAAAGCGCCAGCCTACTGCCTTCGCTTTCGGTGTTCCCCATGATATCAACGGATTTCACCCCTACTCCATGAGTTCCATAGACCCCTCGCTTCCTCTAGTTATGCCGTTTCCTCCGCATCTCTCGGGTTGAGCCCGAGGCTTTAACAGAAGACTAACATAACCACCTACACACCCTTTACGCCCAGTAAATCCGGGTAACGCTTGGGGCACTCGTATTACCGCTCCTGCTGGCACGAGTTTAGGAGCCCCTTATTCCTGAGGTAACGTCAATAAACTTCCTCCCTCAGAAAAGGTGTTTACGCCCCTAAGGGCTTCATCCACCACGCGGCGTCGCTCCGTCAGGCTTTCGCCCATTGCGGAAGATTCTCGACTGCGGCCTCCCGTAGGAGTATGGACCGTGTCTCAGTTCCATCGGTGGGGGTCAGGCTCTCACCTCCCCTACGCGTCGTTGCCTTGGTGAGCCTTTACCTCACCAACAAGCTGATACGCCGCAGGCCATTCCTCAAGCGAAAAACTTTACTCCGAAGAGACTATCGGGAATTATTCCGGATTTCTCCGGGTTATGCCCGACTTGAGGGTATGTACCTACGTGTTACTACCTCGTCTGCCACGCAACTAAATGCGTTCGACTTGCATGCCTTATCCACGCCGCCAGCGTTCACCCTGAGCTAGGATCAAACTCTAATTAATGATTTGCCTTACGACAGATCCAAGATGAACGAAACAAAAGAAAATGTACTAGACTTTCTTTCTTTCTGGTCCCCTGCTTGTTGCAGGGGGTTTCCTAATTTTTTTGGATTTACTATTCGGACAAAGCTGTGGAAGCTTTGTCCAAGACGAACCGTGTAGTCGTCAAAAACTACACGTAAAGGTTCGCACAATTGTGAGCGTGCCTCCAAGACACGCTCGGTATTCAGTTTTCAAAGTCGGCCGCCTTGTACAGTGGCCGAACCCCGCACCCGTGCGGGGCAAACAAAAACTGCTCAGCGCAGTCACCAGAGAAGTATATAGGAGGGGACCTTGAGAGTCAAGCGTCCTAAAAGACAAAAGAAACCCGGCGGCTCGCGTGCGAGCCGCCGGGTTTAGCGGAGTTACGAAGACACTATTTTACCTCCTTCCCTGCCCAAGTAACGAGGAGTGGTGTCGCAAGCGCAATCGATGAGTAGGTACCGGCGATGATGCCCACAAGAAGCACGAGTGCAAAATCCTGCGTGGCCGGTGCGCCAATAAAGAAAAGGGTGAGGAGTGCGAATGCGGTGGTGAGTGATGTGTTCACTGAACGTGTGTAGGTCTGCGTCAAACTCTTCCCCACGGTAAGCTCGAAATCTTCTTTGCGATGCAGGTCGCGATTCTGCTTGAGATTCTCACGCACCCGATCGAAGACCACAATTGTGTCATTCACCGAATACCCAAGAATGGCGAGAAGCGCAGTTACAAAAAGAACATTCACCTCAGAGCCGACGTAGTGCCCGAGTAAGGCAAACACGCCAACTGGAATAAGAATATCGTGAAGTAGGGCAAAAATCGCGATGAGTCCATACTTCCATGACGAGACTGGCTCGGACACCTTACGGAATGCAAATGCGACAAACAGAATAATTGCGAAAACAACAATTACAATTGCGACAAGTGCTTTGTTCTTGAGCTCATTGCCAATCACCGGCCCGATGGTGTTCACTCGCTCTTGGAGCACCTCAAACTCCCCGTCGAACGCAAGTGCTTCAATCATATCTTGTCGCGCCTCTTCAGAAAGTTCCGGGGTGCGGAGAATAAAGCCACTTTCTCCCGAAGCGCGGAGAGAGTGCTCACCCATACCAAGTCCTCCAAGCTGTGTGTCAATCCGCTCCTTCGTTGGCACATCACCCTCGTAAGAGAACTCAACAATTGTACCGCCGGTAAAATCAATACCAAAATTGAGTCCGAAGATAGCGATACTCCCGATTGAGGCAAGAATCAAAAGCGTGGTGAGTGCGTAGAATATTTTTCTGTATTTTACAATAAGCATGTTCTAGAGTGTTAGATATCGAAAGTGAAGCTACATCATAGTGCCGCTACCAAAGAACAATCGTGTGAGCCGCCGATTCGAGTAATTACCAAGGGCACTCAAGAAAGAACGCGATACCATGATTGCGGTAAGCATTGAAACCATAACACCGATACCAAAAGTGAGCGCGAAGCCCTGTACAAGCGAAGTCCCAAACCAGAAAAGGATGGTCGCAGTGATGATGCTTGAGATGTTGCCGTCCCGAATCGCGCGCCATGCCCGGTCAAAACCTTCTTTGACCGCGCTATGAAACTCTTTCCCTTCTTTGAGGCTCTCCCGCATGCGCTCAAAAATCAAGATGTTAGCATCAACCGCCATGCCAATCGAGAGAATGAATCCGGCAACACCTGCCGCAGTCAGAGTTATCGGAATGAGTTTGAAGAGCGAGAGCATCACCGCAACATATATGCCGAGTGAGATAACCCCGAGAATACCTGGGATCCGGTACCACACAATGAGAAATGCCGCGACCAAGAGGAGTCCGAGGATGCCGGCGAGTACACCGTGCTCAAGCGCAGTACTCCCAAGAGACGCGCCGATGGTCTGTGTACTCTGAAGTGCAATCGGCATCGGAAGTGCACCGTAGTTGAGATTCTTAACCAGCTCGCGCGCCTCATCTGGCGTGAAATTTCCCGAGATGACCGCGGTCCCGTCGGGGATCTCCTCGCGTACAACCGGAGAGGACATCAATTGTCCATCAAGGAAGATCCCGACGATCTCACCAACATGCTCACGAGTGATGCTGGCAAAAAGATCCTTGCCCTCATCGTTAAAGGTAACAACCACTACCGGTTCATTTGAGAGACCGCCACCTCCTTGCCCGAACTCAAGCGCTGCACGTTTAAGGTAACGACCAGTCAGCCCGAGGTCTTCGTATGAAGTATTAATATCCAAACTGCCGTCTTCGGATATCTCCCCTTGTTCAGTCTTGAGGAGTTTGAACTCAAGTGTCGGCGTTTTGCCGATGAGCGCGATCGCCTCTTCGGTGTTCGTCACTCCGGGAAGCTCGACAATGAGCCGCTCTTCTTCAACTCCGGAGAACACACCACTCTTTTCAGTCTGCACGATTGGCTCTGCAACCCCAAAGAGGTTTACTCTGCGCTCGACCACGTCCCGAAGTGCGCTCATTGAGTCAGCAACTTCTCCAGGGGCGACCTCGGTCGTATCAACGCTATAGACAAGATGCGTGCCGCCCGCAAGGTCAAGTCCGAGCTTGAATGGGAATCGTGATACTGAGGTCTCAGATGAATAGACAAAAAAACCGACGCCAAGTCCGCAGATAAAGAGTATGAGGGCGATGAGTCGTGCCTTCCACATATCAGAGTAGTATAGGGAGTTTCAGAAAGAATGCAAACGCTCGCTACCGCCGCGACTCTTCTGGCACTTGTGTCTCATAGCGACCTGCGGTGTGATAGAATGCGTCACGAGAATCGACATTATAGGTGAAGTATTCTTCGTAGCGTCTTTTAGTATGATAAAAAATGAGCGAAGCTTATTCAGCTTCGCTCATTGGTGTAAGGTGAGCATGCCTTATACATCAAATTGTCCTTGCTTCACAGCTTCTATGAAGCGCCGCCATTCTTCATGGCTATATTCTTGCGTACCACTTTTAGGGTCTTTTGTGTCACGAACAGCAACGCTATCGTCACCGATTGCAACTGAGACGCAAACCAACATGCCGTGAGGGTCACACATGCCGACATTTTGAGGAGTACGAAAATCCTCATCCTTAAAATGTGTGGTCATCTTCAGCTCCTTTGCTCTATTGTGGTCACGTTATAGTGACTATATTTTGATAGTTGCATTACTAACAAGCATTGTCAAGTGTGGCGTTATAATTTTTTATTAAAAATTAAATCTAGGTATTACCGCCGATCTAACTCAGGGACAACAGATTCATATCTTCCTTTAGTTGAGGTGAACGCCTCAAATGACGGCATACGAT